>JALQVJ010000142.1 GCA_023260355.1 Burkholderiaceae bacterium
AGACGCGTCAGGCCACGCGCACAGGAACTCGAGGGGAGATCGCGCAAAACAACTCGTAAGCGATCGTCTCCGATGCCTCTGCCACAAGGTCGGCTGGCAACACGGCGCCCGACGCACTGCGTCCCCACAACACCACCTCGGTGCCCGGTACCGTGACCTCCAGGCCAGCCGCGTCGCAGGGCCTCAGGTCCACAGCCAACATGTCCATGCTGACTCTGCCAACGGTTTGCGTGCGCACACCACCAACCAGCACTGGGGCGTGTTTGGCGTGGCGTGGATACCCATCGGCGTACCCACAGGCAACGATACCAACTCGCATGTCCTCGGGTGCGGTAAACGTCGAGCCATAACCCACCGTGTCGCCGGCGCACAGGCTTTGCACCGCAATCAATTCGCTGCGCAAGCTCATCACCGGCTGCAGCCCCCACTGCTCGCTGGTGTGTTCTGGATGATCGGGCGCTGAGCCATACATGGCGATCCCAACCCGCACCCAATCGCTGGGCACGTCGGCAGCGCGCAAGTGGCGCAGCGTTGCCGCACTGTTGGCGACGCACTGCGCCCCCATCATGCCGTCGCTGGCCTCGCGATACACCGCCAACGCGTGCTCAATGCCGCGCGGACCGTCCGCGTCAGCGAAGTGCGTCATCAGAGAAATTTCGTCGACCTGCGACAAAGCGTTCAAACGCGACCATGCGGCCCTGAACGCTTGCGGCCCAAAGCCCAAGCGGTTCATGCCCGAGTTCAACTTGAGAAAGACGCGGTGTCCCACATGTGTTTTGTGCGTGGCCAACCAATCGACTTGCGCATCGTTGTGCACCACATGCCAGAGGTCAAGGCGCGAACACCACTCGAGATCTCGGGGTTCAAACACCCCCTCCAACATCAATATCGGCCCGCGCCAGTCCAAGCGCCGCAACCGCTCCGCCTCACTGAAGTCCAAAACCGCCAAGCCATCGGCAGCCCGCGCGGCGTCAAAGACGTTTTCGATGCCATGCCCGTACGCGTTGGCCTTGATCACTGCCCAAATTCTGGCGTCAGGCGCGTGTTGTCGAACGACCTGCAAGTTGTGACGCATGGCGTCGATATCGATCAAGGCATGGATGGGGCGGGGCATAAGCAGGGCATTCACGGCGCCCGAAAAAGCGCCACAGCCTCCATCGTACAAAACCCCGCCCAGGCAGCCAAGGGCCGGGCTGCCTTGGCGCCGTGCTATAACGCTGCCGGTTGGCTTGTTTCAAGCGAACTCTGAATCCATTTTGCTTGGTACGACCACCCCCCATTCCAAATGAAGCGCGGTTTTTACACCATCATGACAGCGCAGTTTTTCAGCTCTTTGGCTGACAACGCCCTGTTCGTGGCCGCGGTTGAGTTGCTCAAACCGATCGATCACACGGGCTGGCAACGCGCCGCGCTGGTGCCTATGTTTGCGCTGTTCTATGTGGTCCTCGCTCCTTTTGTTGGCGCATTCGCCGATGCGCACCCCAAGGGCAAAGTCATGTTCATCAGCAACGCGATCAAGGTCGTGGGGTGTTTGATGATGCTGGTGGGCGTGCACCCGCTCATCGCCTATGCCGTCGTCGGTCTAGGGGCAGCCGCCTACTCGCCTGCCAAGTACGGGATCTTGACCGAGTTGTTGCCGCCCTCTCAGTTGGTCAAGGCCAACGGTTGGATTGAAGGCCTCACCATCGCATCGATTATTTTGGGCGTCGTCTTGGGTGGCCAACTGGTGGGCCCCGTGCTCTCGCCATGGCTGTTGGGCTTGGGCGTACCAGGAATCAACAGCGCCGCGCAGGCGGCCATGGGCGCAATGGTGGTGGTCTATGCGCTGGCCGCATGGTTCAACACGCGCATCCCGCTCACCGGCGTTCAGCCCCACCCTATGCCGAGCAACTGGCTGGTGTTGTTGCCCGATTTTTTCGCGTGCAACCGAAAGTTGTGGCGAGACCGATTGGGACAAATTTCACTCGCCACCACCACTTTGTTTTGGGGCGTCAGCGGCAACCTCCGCTATATCGTCTTGGCTTGGGCTGCCGCCGCGCTTGGCTACTCAACGACGCAGGGCTCAGGCTTGGTCGGCGTGGTGGCGATTGGGACTGCGATCGGAGCGGTCATCGCCTCCACCCACATGCACCTCGATCGGGCCACCCGCGTCATGCCACTGGGTATCTTGATGGGCGTTCTGGTCGTCTTGATGAATTGGATCGACCACTTCTGGCTCGCCGCGCCGTTTTTGATTGTTCTCGGCGCGATTGGCGGCTTTTTGGTGGTGCCAATGAACGCACTTTTGCAACACCGGGGGCACATGCTTATGGGCGCCGGGCGCTCTATTGCGGTCCAAAACTTCAACGAACAAGCCGCCATTCTCGCGTTGGGTGTGGGCTACAGCACAGCCACGGGCGCGGGGCTATCCACCTTTGCCGCCATCACCGGCTTTGGGGTGTTCGTGGCGCTGGTGATGTGGGTGATCCAACGCTGGCACCAACACAACCAGCGGCACCATGGCGACGAACTGGCCGAAATGCTCAAGCTCACCCGGGACGACCACCACACCGACCACCGCACTCACTGATGGCTGGCGCCATCAGCGCAACAAGCGGCGTGTGCCGCCGCGCAATCAGCTGGTCGCGGTCTCTGGCACCAAGGCGCTGTCCAACACCTCAACCCAATGCCTGACGGGCACGTCGCTGCCACTTTGTAGGTGCGTGATGCAACCAATATTGGCTGACACAATCGCTGCTGGCTGCACGGCCATCAGGTGTCCCAGCTTGCGGTCTCGCAGGGTTTTGGCCGTTCCCGCTTGTAGCACTGAGTACGTGCCTGCAGAGCCACAGCAAAGGTGCGACTCTTGGGAGGCGACCGCCACCGCAAAGCCCAACGCGCTCAGCCCGACCAGAACCTCATCGCGCAACTTTTGACCGTGCTGCAAGGTGCATGGCGGGTGGTAGGCCAGTTGACCGACTTGCGCCACTCGCGCTGGATCGACGCGAGATTGAAGACCACTGACCATCGCTGGCAACAACTCGCTCAAATCTTTGGTCAACGCGCTCACACGCGCCGCCCGCTCGGCATAGGCGGCGTCGGTGGCCATGATCTGTCCGTAGTCCTTCACCATCACGCCACAGCCGGACGCGTTCATCACAATGGCTTCGACGCCCGCCTCGATGTGTGGCCACCACGCGTCGATGTTGGCCTTGATCTGCATCTTGGCGCCCTCGCTATCGGCCAAGTGGTATTTCACCGCGCCGCAACAACCCGCCTCGCGGGCCACGACGACCTCGATGCCACCGGCGTCGAGCACACGTTGCGTCGATGTATTGATGTTGGGCGCCATGCTCGGTTGCACGCAACCGGCCAACATCAGCACTTTGCGGGCGTGTTGGCGCTGTGGTGCGCGACCTGGATCACGGCGCTCCGGCACCTTGGCCTTCAGCGCCTCGGGCAACAGGGGGCGAACCCACTGACCCAAACGCATCGCTGGACCAAAAAATGGCGACGTCAAACCCCACTTCAGCGCCTCGCGCATGGCCTTTTCTGCCAGCGGCCGCTTGACCTTTTGCTCAACCACCTCGCGGCCGATATCGACCAAATGGCCGTAGTCAACGCCACTGGGGCAAGTCGACTCGCAATTGCGGCAGGTCAAACAGCGGTCCAAGTGCGTTTGCGTGGCACGCGTCGCCTCGCCACCCTCCAACACTTGTTTGATCAAGTAGATGCGGCCGCGGGGGCCATCCAACTCGTCGCCAAAGACTTGGTAGGTGGGGCAAGTTGCAGTGCAAAAGCCGCAGTGCACGCATTTGCGCAAAATCGCTTGCGCTTGGTCGCCCAACGGCGTGTTCAGGAACTCTTCTGACAGATTCGTTTGCATGGTGTTCAGCCCAGCCGTTGCGTGCGAAACACACCGCAAGGATCGAATTGCGCTTGCAGGCGCGCGTTGATTTGAGTCAGCACTGGGGCCTGCTTGGAATAGACGCCGACTTTCTTGTCTGCCTCTGCGTGTGCTGTGCTGGTGCGAAACAGGGTGGCGTGTCCACCCACGCGCGCCGCCCAGTCGCGCAGGCCATGGGCCTCTTGCACGTTGGCCCAAAACCAACGCTGTGCGCCGTGCCACTCCATCAAGCGGGGCAGGCCCAAAGTCATCACGGGCGTTGCAGGCGGCACACTCAAGCGCCACAGACACGCGTCTGGCGCTGGAGGCTGGCTGAAGAACGCATGCGATTGGTCACGCACAGCATCCCAGTCCAACGCCGCCCCATCGTCTTGCCAAGCCAGGCTTGACTCGCTGGTGTCCGCGCGCATGTGCTCCACACCCACATCAATGGCAACTTGGGCGCCGCGCAAACGCACCCACAGCGTGCCCATCTCGCCCTCTGACGCCAGTGCGCTCCAGCAACTCGCGTCGATCGGCAACGGCTTCGCTCGCCAGCGCAACAGCTGCGCCAGGGCATCTTCTTGGCGACCACGCCAAGCCAGCGTTTTTTCGGCAAGGGGCAGCGGCAACACCTTGACCGACAACTGCGTGATCACGCCCAGCGTGCCCATGCTGCCAGCCAGCAACCGGCTGACGTCATAGCCGGCGACGTTTTTCATCACTTGGCCACCAAACTGCAGCAACTCGGCCTTGCCATTGACCATGTGGGCACCGAGCACAAAGTCCCGAACCCCACCCACACTGGCGCGTGCCGGACCCGCCAGCCCTGCGGCGACCACACCCCCCAAGGTGCTGCTGGCACCCCATTGAGGGGGGTCAAACGGCAAATACTGGCGCTGTTCGGCCAGCAGCGCTTGGATCTCGGCCAGCGGGGTACCGGCGCCCGCAGTGATCACCAACTCAGTGGGCTCATCCCATACATAGAACTTCCCATCGGTAGGCCGGGCAACAGGCGGCTCAAACGAGCAGCTTGCCTCGTTAAACGTCCACGATGGGAAACCCTGCTCTGCCCAATTTGCCTTGACCGCGTTCTGC
>JALQVJ010000177.1 GCA_023260355.1 Burkholderiaceae bacterium
GAACTGTTTGAAGCCATTGCACCGCTGGTGCGGTTGCGCGCCCGCAAGGAAAGCGTCGAGATTCGACAGGACATCGCACCGCACTGCCCATCGGTCTGGTGTGACCGCACCATGATCGAACAGGTGTTACTCAACTTGGCGCGCAACGGCTTGCAAGCCATGCACGGCAGCGAGCCGCCGGTCAGCAGTGGCCTGCGGGTGCTGAACCTGGCCGCTAGGCCATTGCCTGTCGAGCGACCCGGAGAACGGCTGTGGGTGGAGTTCAGTGTCGAAGACCATGGCCACGGCCTGTCCGCGGAAGTCGAGCAGCAACTGTTCACACCGTTCTTCACGACCAAGGTCGAAGGCATGGGGCTGGGCTTGAGCCTGTGCCGCACGGTCGTCGAGCAGCATGGCGGGCGGTTGCGATACCAGTCCGCCCAACCACTCGGTACACTTTTTGCGTTCACCCTACCCGTGACCCAATGACGCCAACCCCCTACCTACGCGACACCGGCACCGTCTACCTGATCGACGATGACGACGGGGTTCGCACTGCCTTGGGTTGGTTGCTGCGTACACGGCGCCTGCTGAGCGAGCCATATTCGAGCGGCGACGCCTTCTGGGCGCACATCAGCGGATGGCCGGCCGATGGCCCGACAAGTCCCTGCTGCGCGTTGCTCGACCTGCGCATGCCCGGCATGAATGGGATGGAGCTTTTCGAGCGCTTGCGTGTTCTGCCCTGGTTTGCCGCAATGCCGGTCATCTTCCTGTCTGGTCACGCCGACCTGCCGCTGGCGGTCGATGCGGTTCGCCGGGGCGCCTTCGACTTCTGCGAAAAACCGTTTTCTGGCAATGCGTTAATTAACCGGGTGGAAGAGGCGCTTGTGTGTTCACGCCAGTGGCTGGCACAACGCGCCAATCGTCGCGAACTTCTGGATCGCATCTCAACGCTGACGGAGCGTGAACATGACGTCATGCGTCTCATGGCTGAAGGACTGCCTAACAAGTTGATCGCCGATCAACTGGCCATCAGCATCCGAACAGTGGAAGTACACCGAGCCAGAATCCAGGATAAATTGGGTGTGAAATCGGTGGTTGAGTTAGTACACTTGCTGCATCGGATTGAAACCACTTCCGCATCAAAGCCCAGTCTGACTGCGCAATAAAATCATCCCATCGGAACATGGCTGGTGGCGTCTATTGCATAGCGTCTATTGGCTTCACCATGCCGCCTGTAGCTGGCGCAGCGAACATCCCTGGTTCCCGTGGCTGATGTAATCAGAATGATGGCGGTGAAGCAAAAGCGTTTGGGAGGATGAAGTTGTAAGCGAGGCATGCGTGGTCACGGTCATTGACCTGCTTCCTGGAAAAAGGCAATTTTGAGCCTACGAATCAAGTCATCAAGGCAAAATCCTCACCAACTCCGGCACAGCCGCAAACAAGTCGGCCTCCAGGCCATAGTCGGCCACCGAGAAGATCGGGGCCTCGGGGTCCTTGTTGATCGCCACGATCACCTTGGAATCCTTCATGCCGGCCAAGTGTTGAATGGCACCCGAGATGCCCGCCGCGATGTACAGCTGCGGCGCCACGATCTTGCCGGTCTGGCCGACTTGTAGGTCGTTCGGTGCGTAGCCCGCGTCCACCGCCGCGCGGCTCGCGCCGATGGCCGCGCCCAGCTTGTCGGCCAGCGGCGTCATGACTTCGTTGAACTTCTCGCTGCTGCCCAGCGCGCGGCCACCGGAGACGATGATCTTCGCGGCGGTCAGTTCGGGGCGGTCGTTCTTCGCAATCTCGCTGCCTTTGAATTCGCTCTTGCCGTCGCCCAATGCAGCCGTGGCGGCTTCCACTGCTGCGCTGCCACCCGTGGCCGCTGCCGGATCGAAGCCGGTCGTGCGCACCGTGACGACGTGTTTCGCGTCGGTGCTCTGCACGGTGGCAATGGCGTTGCCGGCGTAGATCGGGCGCTCGAAGGTGTCGGCGCTGATCACTTTGGTGATGTCGGAGAGCTGGCCCACGTCCAGCGTGGCGGCCACGCGCGGTGCCACGTTCTTGCCGCTGGCCGTCGCCGGGAACAGGATGTGGCTGTAGTCGCCGGCGATGGCCAACACCTGCGCTGCGACGTTCTCGGCCAGGCCGTGTTCGAAGCCCGGCGCGTCGGCGTGGATGACTTTGGCGACGCCGGCGATGGCGGCAGCGGCTTTGGCGGCTTCACCGGCGTTGTGCCCCGCGATGAGCACGTGCACGTCACCCCCGCATTGGGCGGCGGCGGTCACGGTGTTGAGGGTGGCCGGCTTGATGCTGGCGTTGTCGTGTTCGGCAATAACGAGTACGGTCATTTGTCGGTTCCTCAGATCACTTTTGCTTCATTCTTGAGCTTGTCCACCAGGGCGGCGACGTCCGCCACCTTCACGCCTGCGCCACGCTTCGGTGGCTCGCTGACCTTCAAGGTCTTGATGCGCGGCTTCACATCCACACCGAGGTCTTCGGGTTTGACGATGTCCAGCGTCTTCTTCTTCGCCTTCATGATGTTGGGCAGCGTCACATAACGCGGCTCGTTCAAACGCAGGTCGGTGGTGATCACCCAAAGCAAAGAGTTGTCTCGCTTGCCGGTACCGGTTTCGACCACGTCGTAGACGGTGCGGGTCTTATGTGCATGAAGCTCGTCCACGCATCCGAAGTGGATGTTCAGACCGTCCAGGGTCGATCCCTCAGCCGATAAGGCTTCAAACTTTGAGCCTGAGGCCAGCACATGCATGTTGTGCGCGCCAACCTCCACCGAAAACCTGCGCCGAAATCCCGGACTGCGCCTGGCCATGGTCTGCGCATCGCCAAAGACGATCCGTGCCTGGTCTCTCGTGGTTGCCAGCGAATACACCTCGGCACCGCCTTCACGGTCGGCCGCTAGCATGTAAAGGGCTACGGCCGAGGACAGGGTCGACTTCGCATTGCCCCGGGGCACCTCGATGTACGAACGCCGAAAGCGCCGCGTGCCATTGGGTTTGACCCATCCGAAAACCGTTGTCAGGATGAAGGCCTGCCAGGGCTCCAGGTGAATCGGCTCGCCTGCCAGCGGTCCTTTCACATGGGGTAACCGTTCGATGAACGCGCACAGGTTGTCAGCCGGTTGGAAGCCCCTGCCGTCCTTGTCCGTGAGCTTGGGGTTGAAAAGGTAGGGGCTGGCTTTTCCTTTGAACTTGGCGAGGTCATCCAGTTGTCGCTGGCAGGCCCGCTGCACCCAGCGGCAAGCCAGGATTTCCCCAGACACCACCTGCTCGGCGTACCGCTTGGCGCTCATCGCGTAGTCGCTAGCGCGATCCTTGGTTCGAGCGCTCATCTGATTTGACAAGTGATACCGTTATTGATACCATTTGGTGATGAGCGGCACCGAAAAAATCCTTGAGCAGATGCGCAAAGCGCCCACCAACGTTCGCTTTGCCGATCTTCAAAAGGTGTGCGAGGCGTATTTTGGGAAGCCCAGGCAAAGCGGCAGCAGTCACGCTGTCTACAAGACACCCTGGCAGGGAGATCCGCGGGTAAATATTCAAAACGACAAAGGCAAGGCAAAGGCTTATCAGGTCCGGCAGGTGCTGCTGGCCATCGAACGTCTAGGAGCATAGGCATGAACATCAATCACTACACTTACCGCGTCACCTGGTCTGGCGAGGACAACGAGCACGTTGGGCTTTGCGCAGAATTTCCCTCGCTGTCCTGGCTCGCACCCACCCCTGAAAAAGCGCTCTCGGGCATTCGCCGGGTGGTGGCCGATGCGGTGGCCGACATGGAGGCCTCGGGGGAGCCAGTTCCTGAAGCACTGGCAGAGAAAAAGTTCAGTGGTCGCTTCATGGTTCGCATTCCGTCATCGGTGCATAGGGCTTTGGCCACGGAGGCTGCCGAACAGGGTCTGAGCATCAATCGCCTGGTATCGGCCAAGCTGACGGCCTGACTGACTGCGTGCAGCGCACGCCTTACCCGGCAATTTGCGCCCAGGGGTCCTCTACGTCCGAGACGGTGCTTTCTGCCGCGCCAAGTCGCGCGCGTGAGCTCGGCGTAAAGCCCAACTCCGCAGCCAACATAGTCATATCCTTGAGGTAGGCCCTGGCCGCCGTCGAGAACGGGTTGTGCATAACCGGGCGGTCTTTGGCGTCCAGACCTGCGAGTTTGGCCCCGCGCACTGGAATGACGTCGGACTTGGCCGCCAGCCTGATGTTGTATTCGTAGCGATAAGCCGCGTTACACCACGCCGCCAAAAGGTAGATGTCGAGTTTGCGCAGCAGGCCGCGCGGCGCATGCGCGATCGCGTGGTCCCAGTAAGGCTTGGCCTCATCGAGCAACATGCCTGGCGCGGCGTCTTCAGCCAGCGCCTCGGGCTGTTGCAACACAGATGCTTTGGCGTTGATGGGTCTTTTGCCCGGATTACCTTTTAGCAGTTTGAGTTCTATCGGCGCCGGTTTGCGCCCCCTTGTGGCCATGCTTTCCTCTTTCTATGGCGCGGTTTAACCACGTCAGTTCTTGCGCCCTCACGCCCACTCGGCCAATCAAGTCATCCCTCACCCGAATAAGGGCATCCTGGGTCAACCGCAAACGCATCCAATCTGAATCGGTCATGGCCAATACATCTTCGATGTCCGCAGCCATGCTTTTGAGGTCCGCATCTGTCACCTGCACCGACAGCCAGTCGGCATCGGTGACGGCCATCTGGGTCAACTCCGTCTCATCAAAGGTCGCGCCCAGCAGTTCATCGGCATCGGGCGACCCGCGGACAGCTTCATTTCCTATCATCAGATCCCCCTTGCTACTCAATGCTTGCCACCTCCGAAATAGGGGGTCGTGAATTTCGCGGTCACAAAAATTTGGGCAGGCGCGCGCATCTGCGCCTCCCAACCGTAGAGATTCGACCCCCCTACCTCGTGGGCAAGGGGGTCTAGCGCCGGCCGGCAGTCTCTCTGGCCGTCTTGCGGTTGTGGCAAGAGACGCAGAGAGGCTGCAGGTTGGCCCTATCAAAGCGGGCACCGCCGTCCTTGAGCGGCACCACGTGATCCACCACCCCAGCAGCAACCAAGCGGCCGTGGCTCTTACATGCCAGGCACAGAGGGCTTTCGCGAAGTACCGCCGTCCTCAGCACCCGCCAGTCCTTGGACTG
>JALQVJ010000278.1 GCA_023260355.1 Burkholderiaceae bacterium
TCTTTTGCCATGCGCTCAAAGATACCAATTGCTGCGCGGGACTCGCCCAACTGGGCGTTGATGACACCCTCAAAGAACAAGGCGGCATAGACCAGATCGAAAAGCTGAATCAAGCCAAAGCAAGCCTGCTTTACGATGCAATTGATCAATCGGGTCTGTACCAAAACCACATTGACCCCGACTATCGCTCTCGGATGAATGTGCCATTTCTGCTCAACGACGAAAGCCTCAATGGTGCGTTCTTGACGCAAGCTGAAGAGGCTAATTTGCTCTCTCTCAAGGGGCACAAATCGGTGGGCGGCATGCGCGCATCCATTTACAACGCCATGCCCATGGCGGGGGTGAAGGCCCTGGTCGAATTCATGCATGAATTTGAAAGAACACACTGAGACTGCCATGAAAAGCTTGCAGGAACTACGAGATGCCATCGATGCAGTGGATCGCCAGCTGCTGACGCTGTTGAATGACCGCGCCGACCTCGCACACGAAGTCGGCGAGCTCAAGAAAACTGAGGGCTCCCCCGTGTTTCGGCCTGAGCGTGAGGCCGCCGTGATTCACAAGCTCCAAGAGCTCAACACCCGGCGACTCAAACCAGAAAGCATCGGTCATATTTGGCGCGAAGTCATGTCAGCTTGCCGCGCCTTAGAAGCGCTGCAACGCGTGGCCTACTTAGGTCCCGCCGGCACGTTCAGTCAAGAAGCGGCGCTATCCTTCTTCGGCACCAGCATCCAAGAAATCTCCTGCAGCTCGTTGGACGAAGTCTTTCACGCCACAGCCTCTGGCGCGGCTGACTTCGGTGTGGTGCCTCTGGAAAACTCGACTGAGGGCGTGATTGCCCGCTCGCTGGACTTGATGCTCACCTCACCCACACATATCGTGGGTGAAACCAGTCTGATGATTCGCCATCACTTGCTGCGACAGGCTGCAAGTTTGGACGGGATTGAGGTCGTCGCGGCACACCCCCAGGCGCTGGCGCAGTGCCAAGACTGGTTGTCTCGCCACTTGCCCCACGCGGAGCGCCACGCGGTGAGCAGCAATGCAGAGGGTGCCCGACTCGCGAAACTCAATGACAACTGGGCTGCGATTGCCAGCCTCAGGGCGGGGTCTGAATATGGGTTGCACACTGCCGCACAGGCGATCCAGGACCAAGCCCACAACCGGACGCGCTTTGGCGTGATCTGTCTTCCTCAAACGCTGGAGGCACCGGCAGCATCTGGACAGGACTGCACCAGCTTGGTGGTCTCCGTCCCCAATCGCCCTGGTGCCGTGCACGATTTGCTGACGCCGCTCAAAAAACATGGCGTTTCGATGACGCGCTTTGAATCGCGGCCAGCGCGCTCTGCCCAGTGGGAGTATTTCTTTTTCATCGACATCTCCGGCCACCCAGCGGACGCCAATGTGCAAGCGGCGTTGGCTGACCTGCGTGGCATGTGCGGATTTTTCAAAGTTCTGGGCACATTCCCCGTCGCAGACGCATGACTGCATCCACCCCCTTCACGATTCGCCGCCTCGCCATCATCGGCTGCGGACTCATGGGTGGCTCAGTTGCACTCGCATTGAAACGAGCCGGCTGCGTCGACCACGTGGTCGGCTACAGCCGAAGCGCCGAGACGCGAGAAACCGCGCTTGACATGGGCGTGATCGACGAAGCCGCCGCTGGCATTGCGACCGCGGTTCGGGATGCGGATATGGTTATCTTGGCAACGCCCGTTGGTGCCCTGGCCACCACGCTTCAAATCATCGCACCGCACCTGAGCGTGGATTGCATCCTCACCGATGTGGGCTCCACCAAAAGCGACGTGGCGGCCATCGCCAAACAAGAGCTAGGTAGACATGCGGCCAGGTTTGTCCCATCACACCCGATCGCCGGCAAAGAGCACGCCGGCGTCATGCACGCCGAGGCTGATCTTTACGACGAGCGCAAGGTCATCATGACACCACTGCCGCACAACGCACTCGGCGCGATTGGCGCCGTCCAGGCCATGTGGCAAATTTGCGGTGCTGACGTGGTGACTATGACCCCGCAAAACCATGACCGCGTCTTTGCGGCGGTGAGCCACCTACCTCACCTCTTGGCTTTCAGTTACATCAACGGACTCGCCAACCAAGCTGACAGCGATACTTTTTTTGCGCTTGCGGGCCCTGGGTTCAGAGACTTCACGCGCATCGCTGGCGCCAACCCGGACATGTGGCGCGACGTATTCAAATCGAACCGCGATGCCATCAAAGAACAAATCGATCAGTTCCGCACAGCGCTTGACAGCTTTGAAGCGGCGCTCGACGCACGCGACGGCGCAGCGTTAGAGCAATTTGTCGAACGCTCGCGCGACATCCGTGCACCTTGGCGGCTGAACGCCGTGATCCCGACTCGCGACGACCTCACTCAACAGTGATGGCCATGCAGGCCATTGATATCCATGTACTCCACTCCGTTTATTGATGTCCCACCGCTGGTGACCGCGGGCGGCACAATCCAGCTGCCCGGATCGAAGAGCATTTCCAATCGCGTGCTGTTGCTTGCCGCGCTGGCCAATGGGCAAACCACGATCCATGACTTGCTCGAGTCGGACGATACCCGCGTGATGCTTGAGGCGCTGAAGACGCTAGGCTGCGCCATCGAACGCACCCAAACTGGCGCGCTTGAGGTCACCGGGATTGGCGCGAACCCTGTTGTCGAAAAAGCCGACTTGTTCTTGGGCAACGCCGGTACGGCGATGCGCCCTCTCGCCGCTGCGTTGGCACTGATTGCCAGCACTCAAGGGCGCGAGTTCACGCTATCGGGCATCGCCCGCATGCACGAGCGCCCGATCAAAGATTTGGCTGAAGCCTTGATGCAACTGGGCTGCCCTGTCGACTACTTGGGGCAACCCGGTTTTCCACCTCTGCGCGTTGGCGATGGCCATACTCACACGTTGCGCCTGAGCGAACCCATCCATGTGCGAGGGGATGTGTCCAGCCAGTTTCTCACGGCGCTGCTGCTTGCTTTGCCGCTCGTCGCGCATGAGGACATCACCATCGAGGTGGTTGGCGAGCTGATTTCAAAACCCTACATCGCGATCACCATCGGCATGCTGGCTCAGTTTGGTGTTCGTGTCCGGCAAGACGGCTGGACGAAATTCACGATCCCGGCAGGCAGCCGCTACCAGTCGCCTGGCGACGTACACGTGGAGGGCGACGCGTCGTCTGCCAGCTATTTCATTGCGCTGGGTGCCATCGCCCCTGCCCGCCCCGGTGCAACGCCAGTCACCATCCGAGGCATTGGGTTGAACGCACTGCAGGGTGATATCCGTTTTGTGGATGCCGCGCGGGCCATGGGCGCTGACGTTTCAGGCAACGATCGCGAACTCGTCGTCAAACGTGGAGCGTGGCCGCTCAAAGCCATCGATCTGGATTGCAACCACATCCCGGATGCCGCGATGACTTTGGCGGTGATGGCCATGTATGCCGAGGGCACCACGACTTTGCGCAACATCGCGAGCTGGCGGGTCAAGGAAACCGATCGCCTGGCCGCCATGGCGACCGAGTTGCGCAAATTGGGGGCAGCGGTCGATGAGGGGCCAGACTATTTGAGCGTCACCCCTCCCACCGTTTGGCGCCAAGCCACTATCGAAACCTATGACGATCACCGCATGGCGATGTGTTTGTCACTGGCCGCGTTCAATCCTGCGGGTCAATCCGTGCGCATCCTAGACCCCAAGTGCGTGGCCAAGACCTTTCCAGACTATTTCGAGCAATTGTTCTCCATGGTCGAGGCGCAGACCATACCCGTGCTGTGCATTGACGGACCCACCGCCTCCGGCAAAGGCACGCTGAGTACCCAGGTGGCGAAAGCTTTGGGCTACCACTGGCTTGATTCAGGTGCACTGTATCGACTCATTGGTCTCGCGGCTGAGCGCGCGGGGCTCTCGACCGAGACCGAAGCCTTGGCCAGCCCCGATTCAGCCGCACGCGTGGCCGCCTGTTGCGCGGACTGGGACGTGCAGTTTGACGGGGAACAAATTTGGCTGAACGGCGAAGACGTAAGCCTGGAAATTCGCACTTCCGAAGCGGGCTTGCGCGCATCCCGGGTGTCGGCATTGCCCGAGGTGCGGGCGGCACTCTTGGAGGCGCAGAGACAGTTTGCGAAATTGCCAGGCCTCGTTGCGGACGGACGCGACATGGGCACGACGGTCTTCCCGTCAGCACCCTTGAAGGTGTTTCTCACGGCCAGCGCTGAGGCACGGGCGCAACGCCGGCATAAGCAATTGATTTCAATGGGGATTTCTGCTACACTCGACAACCTTTTGGCAGACTTGCGCGAGCGGGACGCACGGGATCAATCCCGGACAGCTTCGCCCATGCAAGCCGCTAAAGATGCGGTTCCTCTGGACAACACAGAACTCGGAATTGAAGACTCCGTGTCCACCGTGTTGGGTTGGTGGAATCGCGCAACCGGCTTCAATGCAAGTTGAAGCCATGTTCCTGGTCCCCTAAGTCGCGTCAGCCTTTGGCACCGACCAGTGGGGTGTTTGTTTTAACAGGCGATGCCAACTCGCCATCAACCCATCACTGCTGTTCTCTCTGATTTGCCTCGTTGAGCCGTCTCAAACCATTTGAGAAACGCGGGCCTGCAGTTTAGGAAAATTTCATGTCTGAATCTTTTGCCGCCCTATTTGAAGAGTCGTTGCAACGTGCAGAAATGCGCACCGGTGAAGTCATCACCGCGGAAGTTGTTCGCATCGATATGAACCACGTCGTGGTGAACGCTGGCCTCAAGTCTGAAGCCTACGTCCCCCTCGAAGAGTTCAAGAACGATCAAGGCGAACTCGAAGTTCAAGTAGGCGACTTTGTTTCTGTGGCCATCGACTCCGTCGAAAACGGCTACGGTGACACCCTGCTCTCTCGCGACAAAGCCAAGCGCCTGGCATCTTGGATGTCTTTGGAAAAGGCTTTGGAATCTGGCGAATTTGTCACCGGCACCACCTCTGGCAAAGTCAAAGGCGGCTTGACCGTGATGGTCAACGGCATCCGCGCATTCCTGCCCGGTTCTTTGGTCGACACCCGTCCCACCAAAGACTTGTCTCCCTACGAGAACAAGACGCTGGAATTCAAAGTCATCAAGCTTGACCGCAAGCGCAACAACGTCGTGTTGTCACGCCGTGCCGTGGTTGAAGCCAGCATGGGCGAAGAGCGCGCGAAGTTGCTCGAGAACCTCAAAGAAGGTTCTGTGGTTCAAGGCGTGGTCAAGAATATCACCGAGTACGGCGCGTTCGTCGACTTGGGTGGCATCGATGGTTTGCTGCACATCACCGATATGGCATGGCGCCGCGTGCGTCACCCCAGCGAAGTGGTTCAAGCTGGCCAAGAAGTCACCGCTAAGGTGTTGAAGTTTGACGTGGAGCGCCAGCGCGTTTCACTCGGCCTGAAGCAGTTGGGTGACGATCCTTGGATGGGTGTGGCTCGCCGCTATCCCCAAGGCACTCGCATGTTCGGTAAGGTCACCAACATCGCCGACTACGGCGCATTTGTTGAGTTGGACCCCGGTATCGAGGGCTTGGTGCACGTCTCTGAAATGGACTGGACCAACAAGAACGTTGCACCTTCGAAGATCGTGGCCTTGGGCGACGAAGTCGAAATCATGGTTCTGGAGATCGACGAAGACAAACGCCGCATCTCGTTGGGCATGAAACAGTGCCGTGCCAACCCATGGGAAGAATTCGCACAAAATCACAAGCGTGGTGACAAAGTTGCTGGCCCCA
>JALQVJ010000268.1 GCA_023260355.1 Burkholderiaceae bacterium
CACGGAGGAGGGGCAGCAGATCCTTGCCTTGCACGTCCCCGAGATGGCCAGTCGCGAGCGGACCCTTGTGGTGCGCATGGCGCAACAGCGCTGGCAAGCAGAGTCTTCAGGTTTTGACGCTGACATGCGCAAGCGCTGGAAAGTCGCAGAGCAAACCCTGGTGACGACTGAGGCCGAGTTGCAGGGGCTGCAGGCAGAGCGCGATCAATTTCGACCTGTTGCCCCCTACGCTGGCCGTTTCTACTGGTCAGACCCAGATCTGACGGTCGGGCAGTGGGTCGCCAAGAAAGAGCCCCTCGGTGTGCTGGTCAAACAGAACACCGCTTGGCGAGTGGAGACTTGGTTGAATGAGGATGAGGTCGCACGGCTCGAGGTGGGGCAAAGCGCCGTTTTTTGGCCTGATAGCGCCCCCAGTCAAATGTTGAAACTCAGGGTTGCCGATATTGATAGAGACGCCGCGCGGCAGCTCCCTCGACGTGAGTTGGCCAGTGTGCTGGGTGGCCATGTCGTCACGCGAGAAAAGAGCGGCCAGCTCGTGCCCGAGCGAGCCGTGTATCGCGTTGCGCTTGAAGTCGCAGACATGCCGCCGGTCATGCAAGAGTTGTCGTGGCGCGGGCACTTGACGATCCATGCCGAATGGTCGAGCCCCGCAGCGCGCTACGCACGGCAGGTGCTGTCTGTTCTGGTGCGTGAAACGGGCTTTTAAAGAGCCGTTGAATGGGGGCAACTGAGCCGCTCGCCCTTTCAGATGGTCGCAGCCAATCGGCTGGCTTGGTCAATCGCCCGTTTGGCATCCAGCTCCGATGACTCATAGGCGCCCCCCACCAAGTGGGTCACCCGACCGAGGCGCTCCAACGCGGTGTGCAAGTCACGAAGCGGTTCCTGTCCGGCGCAAACGATCACGGTGTCAACCTCAAACGTGCGTGGCACGCCATCGACCAGGGTGTGCAGGCCCTCATCGTCAATGCGCAGATACTGAACGCCACTGATCATCTGAACGCCTCTTTTGTTCAAGGTCGCCTTGTGGGTCCAACCTGTGGTGCGCCCCAGTGTCTTGCCCAAGGGTTCGTTCTTGCGTTGCATCAAGTAGATCTTGCGGTCTGACTTTTCGATGCGGATGGGGACGCCAGTCACCCCGCCACGTGGATGGTTCACAAAGTCAATGCCCCACTCGCGCGCAAAGGTGTCGATATCCAGACTGGCCGAGGGGCCGGCGTGGCTGATCAATTCCGCCACATCAAATCCAATCCCGCCCGCACCCAAAATTGCCACGCGCTGTCCCACAGGCTTGTAGCCCAGCACGGCATCGATGTACCCCATGACCTTCGGGTGATCGATGCCCGGAATGTCGGGCGTGCGAGGGCGAATGCCAGTTGCCACGATCACCTCGTCAAAGCCCTCAGCCTCCAAGTCAGCCGCCTGTGCCTTGGTGTTCAGGCGCAGGTCGATATTCAGCAACTCAATCCTGCGCTTGTAGTAGCGCAGAGTTTCATGAAATTCTTCCTTGCCGGGGATGCGCTTAGCGATGTTGAATTGCCCCCCAATTTCGGACGCGGCATCAATCAAGGTCACTTGGTGTCCGCGTTGCGCCGCCACTGTGCTGAATGCCAATCCCGCGGGCCCAGCACCCACCACCGCAATGCGCTTGGCGCGCACTGCGGGGAGGTAATTGAGTTGCGTTTCGTAACATGCGCGGGGATTGACCAAGCAGCTGACTTG
>JALQVJ010000283.1 GCA_023260355.1 Burkholderiaceae bacterium
CGACAGCGAGTTAGATCGGGCGGCCTTGTCCAAGCCGGTCAAATTTGCAGCCGTGCGCACCGGGCGGGACGACGTCGCCTTGCTCGGCTTCACCAGTGGCACGACCGGCAAGCCCAAGGCCACCATGCACTTTCACCGCGACATTTTGATCATTGCGGACGGCTATGCCCAAGAGGTCCTGCAAGTCACGCCGGACGATGTGTTTGTTGGCTCACCGCCGCTGGCGTTCACCTTCGGTCTCGGTGGTTTGGCGGTGTTTCCACTGCGCTTTGGTGCCACGGCCACTCTCTTGGAGGACGCGTCGCCGCCGAACATGATTGAGATCATCCAGCGCCACCGAGCCACCGTGTGCTTCACGGCGCCCACGGCGTACCGTGTCATGTTGCAGGCCATGGATGCAGGAGCGGACTTGTCGTCGCTGCGCTGCGCAGTCTCGGCAGGCGAAACCTTGCCCGCGCCGGTTTATGAGGAGTGGAAATCCAAGACGGGCAAAGAGATGTTGGACGGGATCGGTGCTACCGAAATGCTGCACATTTTTATTTCCAACCGCTTCAATGATTCGCGCCCAGCTTGCACCGGTCGCCCTGTGCGCGGCTACGAGGCGCGCATTGTTGACGACGACATGAACCCGGTGCCGGATGGCACGCCCGGGCGCTTGGCGGTGCGCGGTCCCACAGGTTGTCGCTACTTGAACGGGGACCGCCAGCGCAATTACGTGCGTGACGGCTGGAACATCACAGGTGACACCTTTGTGCGCGACGCCGACGGTTATTTCCATTTCGCGGCGCGCAACGACGACATGATTGTTTCGGCGGGCTACAACATCGCCGGCCCCGAGGTGGAGGCGGCGTTGTTGCGTCACGCATTCGTTTCTGAGTGCGCTGTCATTGGCGTAGCGGATGAAGCGCGCGGCCAAAT
The DNA here is from genome assembly GCA_023260355.1 of Burkholderiaceae bacterium. Lineage (GTDB taxonomy): Bacteria > Pseudomonadota > Gammaproteobacteria > Burkholderiales > Burkholderiaceae_C > RS62. Next base: position 919 of record JALQVJ010000283.1, read on the forward strand.
TGTGCAAGCGCATGTCGTCTTGAAGCCCGGCGTGGCTCCAGATGAAGACACCGTGAAAGCCTTGCAAGACCATGTCAAGGCCACGATTGCGCCATACAAGTACCCGCGTTCGGTGAAGTTCATTGACGCATTGCCCAAAACACAAACCGGAAAAATCCAGCGTTTTCGCTTGCGCGATGCCGGGTGAAGGGACGAACACACATGACCGATTACGCACACCAACTGCTGCACCCCAAAAACTGGAAGCCGGCCAAGGGCTACGCCAATGGCGTTTTGGCGCAGGGCCGCATGATCTTTCTTGGCGGCCACGTGGGTTGGAATGGCCAACAAGAGTTTGAAAGCGACGACTTTGTCGCCCAAACAGAGCAATGTTTGGCCAACATCGTGGCGGTTTTGGCCGAGGCCGGCGCGGGGCCTGAACACCTTGTGCGCCTGACTTGGTACGTCACCGATAAGCATGAGTACTTGGCCCGTTTGGCCGAAATCGGTCAGGCCTACCGCAAACACCTGGGGCGCAATTTCCCGGCAATGGCCATGGTGCAAGTGGTTGCGCTGGTCGAAGACCGTGCCAAGGTCGAGATTGAAGCCACAGCGGTGTTGCCCACCGCGTGATGCCATCAGGAATCACTCTGACGTTGATTGGCCCTTGGGTGCCACGCCGATATTCCATCGGCCATGGTTGTGGGTCAAATACAGCGGTATCAACAGTGGTATCAACAGTGGTATCACCAGTGGTCAACCAGTGATCAACCTGAGAGTTCAACATGCAGGCGAGGCAACCGCTTGTTGGTAGGCGTGCACGCGGCGTGCACTGATGCTTGGTTAATCCATGATCGCTGTCTCTAGCCTTATTGCCTTTGTGGTTTCCGCATCGATCTTGACCGCCACGCCTGGCGTTGATACCGCCATCGTCCTTCGCGCTGCCTTGGGTGCCGGGCGCCAAGCGGCTTCGTGGGCAGCGCTGGGTGTTGCGATCGGGTGTCTTGTTTGGGGCGCTGCCGTGGCACTGGGGCTGGGTGTGCTGTTGCAGACCTCAGCGCAGGCTTACCGCGTGGTCACCTATCTGGGGGCAGCGTATCTGGTGATGCTTGGTGCGAAATGGTTGTTCATGCCGCGCTCGGCCGTGGTCGCCGAGACGGGCCCTGTTATGAGCACAAGCGCCCGCGACGCTCTGCTGAGTGGCTTGTGGGTCAACTTGTTGAACCCCAAAGTGGGCTTGTTTTACATCACCCTTTTGCCGCAATTTGTGCCTGCGGGGAGCAGGGCTGCGGTGGCCATTTTTTTGCTGGTGTGCATCCACGTTGGACTTTCGCTGCTTTGGTTTGCCGCGCTGATCATGGCCACGGTGCCTTTGACTCAGATCTTGCGATCACCCACCCTCATCCGGGCGCTCGACCGCATTGCGGGCAGCGTTTTGGTCGCGTTCGGCATCAAGCTGGCCGTGTCCGCAAGCTGACACATGCTTGCCAATGGGTCTTCATTGGCCCGCGACAGGGTAGGGCGTGCGGATGTTGCTCGGCAGCTTTTGCATGGCGGCAGCAAACAGGGCGCTGCCCACGCATTGGGCCAACCACTGCTTCACGTGATCCAGTGGCAGCGTCTCAAACCACGCCGGATCGACAGCAGCGAATTGCCTGACAAACGGAAAGATCCCGATGTCTGCCGCACCCAGCTGCGCCCCGCCCAAAAACGGACGTTCGCGCAGGCGCTGCTCCAGCGGCTCCAGGAGCGATACGACCGCTTGCTCACGGTGGGTCTCTTTGAGTTGCCGAGCACGGTCAGGGTGTTCGATGGTTTCAAAGCGCTCCGGGTATTTGTAGCGATCCAAGTGGTATTTGAACGCCCCATCATTGAGCAGCAACAATTGCTGGCTGTCCGAATTCAGGGCGCTGTGCCAGCAGGCATGTGCCTCGGCACTTGCGCCGGGTTGGGTTAACGCCCATTTGACGATGTCCCAGCTTTGCTCCAGTACCGCGCCGTCTGCCAAAATCAAGACCGGCACTGTCGCCTTGGGCGAGGCCAACACCATGGCTTCAGGTTTGTTGCGCAAGACAATTTCCCACGCATCAAACGACACTCGGGCCAACAACAACGCCATGCGTGCGCGCATCGCGTACGGGCAGCGGCGGTAGGTGTACAGCAGGGGGGGCGACAGCGCCATGTTGTGGCTCAGTTGTGACTGTTCATGTGACTCTTGGCGCATCAATTCTAAGTGGCGCACGATGCGGATGTCTCGGATCACAAAGCCGGCCTCTGTCGCATGGCCACTGTGTAGTTGGTTGTCGCGAGAGATTCGCGTCGAGCAGGGCTGGTGCGCACTGCGCGATGTTGCCGAGCAGTACCACGGTCCCACAAGGCGTGGGATCATCGGCTTCAACCTGATCCCCGGCCTTGCATGGGCCTGATGCAAGTCTCGCCAGCGGTATGCCCACGAACGGACAGATTGGGGCTCTGTATGGATACCGGGAGCTTGCAAAGGCTCAGCGGCAGGCCCTTCAGTTGTCTGGGTTGAAGTGCTTGCCTGAGAGCAAAACCTTGCCCCCACGCTGCTCACGCCCCGCATGCGCCACAGCGTCGCAGACATCATCCAAGTCATACACGGCTTCAACGTTCATCTTGAACAATCCGATTGCATCGAGCGCCATGAGAGATGGGAATACAGCCTTAGCCGCAGTGCGGTTGGCTGGATCACTGAACCACTGCGCGAGCCAAAATCCGCGCACCGCGATGCGCCGAAACAGCAAGTCCTCTGTCGCAATATGGCAAGGCTCGCCACTGAGCATGCCATACACCGAGAGGAGGCCTCCAGGCGATAACGCCGAGGCCATGGCGCTTGAGGCGCTGCCACCGATGGCGTCCAAGCCCAAAACCACGGGCGCTTCTTTCGCGATGGCGCGGACTTTGTGCTGCAAGGTCGATGGTGCGACTCCGCTATCTGCGATCCAGTATTCGGTGGTGTCGTCGCGATTGCGATGCGGGATGGCGTCTTCGCGTCGCACCACGTTGATCAACGCGATACCCAGATGCTTGGCCAACTGGCGCACACATTGGCCAACCGCCGAGTTGGCCGCGTTTTGAATCACCCACTCGCCGGGTTGAACCGCCACCAAGTGCTGCAACATGACCCACGCCGTGGCAGGGTTGGCGCTCAGCATGGCTTGCTGGAGGGCGTCGCCGTGCGCGGGCACCACCGCGAGCGCTTGGCGCCGCACCACACGCTCATCTGCCCACAGCCCAAAAACGCCGAGCGGGATCACGCGGTCCCCGATGCCCAAGTCACTGACACCGGTACCCGTCTCCAACACCACAGCCACGCCTTCATGGCCGGGGATGTAGGGCACAGGTGGCTGGTAACCGTATTGCCCGTTCATCTGCAAAAGGTCCGCTGGCAACACTGACATCGCGAGCATGCCAATCCGCACGTCCATGGGGCCAAGCGGTGCACGAGCGGTGGCGGAGACTCGGATCCGTTCACGCACCGGGTGACTGCGATCCGTGCTCAGGATCTCCACACAACGGGGTTCGGATGGCGATGGATTCGGTTTATTCATGGGCTCGTAATTGTCGTCAGGGCATGTGATTGAGATACCAACCAACCACTTGTTTGGTTGATGTTTTTCCGCTATTCTCCATCGGAAAGTGGTCGAATTCAAGTGCACAAGCGCCCCGAGGCTTTGTTGATTCAAGGCATGCATCGCACAGGCCAAACTGGCGCACTCGACCACATCGGATCTCAAGCGGGTAGTCCGCGCGCTTCTTCTTTTTGGTGGGTATGAAAAATATGAATCAACCGCTGGTGTATGACCCTGCGAATGCGGCCATCAGGGCCAATCCGTTTCCGTTTTATGAGGCCTTGCAAGAACAGGATCCCGTGCACTGGAGTCCAGCCATCAAGAGTTGGGTGATCACGCAATACGACGATGTGCGTCAGGTGGTGATGTCGCCAAGCACCATGTCATCGGATCGGCTCAGGCCCTTTTACGAATCGTTGAAAGACGAGCGACGCGACATCTTGTCGGGCGTCATGCGCTACTTGAACGAGTGGTTGGTGTTCAAGGCACCACCCGAACACACGCGCCTGCGCAAAATGATGAACGGTGTGTTTTCATTGGCGCTGGTGAAGTCGCGTGAGCCCGCCATTCGGGCGGCGGTTGATCACTTGCTGGCCAGTGTGGACCCGCGGGTTGAGTTTGACTTTGTTGAAAAAGTCGCGGTTCTGCTGCCGGCCTACGTCATTTTGGACATGATGGGCCTGCCTCGAGAGGACTTTGGCACCATCAAAAAGTGGTCTGATGACTTGCGTTTGTTCATCGGCACCTCGCAGTCGGATCGCGACAAGTATCAAAAAGCCAGGTCAGGTGCAGACCACATGTCCGCCTATTTCAGAGACATCATTGCGCAGCGGCGTGCGGCCCCCACGGATGATGTGATCTCCGCGATGATTGCCGCCACGGATGCCAGCGGTACCTTGAGTGAGGACGAACTGGTCGCCATGTGCATGTTGGTTTTGTTTGGTGGGCACGAGACGACCACCAGCCTTTTGGGCAGCGCGGTGACCTCATTGCTGAGCCATCCAGACCAATTGAGGCGTCTGCACGAGGAGCCAGAACTCATTGATTCAGCCGTCGAAGAGTTCTTGCGCTTTGATGGTCCTAGCAACAGCATCGCCCGTGTGGTGGCGGTTGACCACGAATTGCACGGCAAGATGTTGAAGGCGGGCGATCGGGTGTTTGCCATGATCAACGCCGCCAATCGCGACCCGAGGCGATTCGAGCAGCCACACGACTTGTTGCTGGATCGCACGCCCAATCGCCACTTGACGTTTGGCCAAGGCCTGCACTTTTGCCTGGGTGCGCCACTGGCGAGGCTGGAGACCAAGGTTTGTATTGGCACGCTGGTTGCGCGCTTTCCGGCGATGCGCCAAGGGCAGGGCGACGTGAAGTGGCTGGACGCGCTGGTGATGCGTGGACCAACACAACTGCCACTGGTATTGCAATAATGGGAATCAAGGGAGGCTTCTATGTCTGATGTCTACGTGATTGGCGTGTCTTGCACGCCTTTTGGCAAGTTACCCAACCAGTCGTTCAAGGACTTGACCCGCGAGGTCTACTTGGACTTGCTCAAAGACGTGGGCGCTGACGTGGCGCCCCAGATCGAGCAAGCTTGGTTTGGCAATTGCGGCATGGGTACCTTCGGGCAGCGCAACATTCGCGGCCAAGTGTGTTTCACGCCCTTGGTCAAAGAGGGGCTGTTCCCAGAGCGGGTGCCCATGATCAACGTCGAGGGCGGGTGCGCAACGGCATCGATGGCGTTTCATGGGGCCTACAAAGATATCTTGTCTGGCGAGTGCGAGTTGTCTCTGGCTGTAGGCGTCGAAAAAACATTCTTCCCCGGTGACCCGGCGCGCACGCTAGAGATTTTCGAGGGCGGCATCGATCAGCTCGACCCGCAAGAGTGGCAGGCCTACTACCGCGAAGCGGGTGAACGCTCTGGTAAGCCGTTCGTGACCAACAGTGGCGGCGGGACCTTGTTCATGGATACCTACGCCATGCAAGCCGCGTATCACATGAAAACCTTCGGTACCACCCAGGCCCAGATTGCCTACGCCGCATCCAAAAATCACGCCATGGGGGCGCTCAACCCCAAAGCCCAATACCGTTTCACAGTGTCGCCGGATGAGGTCCTTCAAGATCGCGAAATCAGCTGGCCATTGACCCGCTCCATGTGCTCACCGGTTGGCGATGGCGCCGCCGCCGCTTTGCTGTGCTCGGCTGCGTTCCTGCGGACTTTGCCGGCGGCTGTGCAAGAAAGAGCCATTTCGGTCAACGCCAGTGTGTTGAGTGGTGGCAAGTACCGCGATCTCGCCGAGCCTGGGCTGTCTCATGTCGCGGCCCAAAGGGCGTTCAAGAAAGCCGGCTTGACACCCGCAGACATCGATGTTGCAGAAGTCCATGACGCCACGTCGTTTTGTGAGATCTACCAAGCCGAAATGCTTGGCTTCTGCGATATCGGGCATGGTGGTCATTTCGTCGCCAGCGGTGCGACGGCCTTGGGCGGCGAATTGCCCATCAACCTCTCTGGCGGATTGGTGTCCA
>JALQVJ010000312.1 GCA_023260355.1 Burkholderiaceae bacterium
ACCTTGCGCCAGTCGCATGAACCGTTCGTATGTGAGGGAGATTTCGCCCCTTTCCATTTTTGAAATGGTCGATACGGCTAGGCCAGATCGCAACGCAAGATCTTTGAGTTTCCAGCCACGGCTCTTACGAATATCTCGCACGCGGCTTCCCAGCTCGGTGGAATTAGCCGCCTTGATTGGCGAAAAATCTGAAGGCATATCAAGCATGTTGTGACTGTAATGCATCCCATTGCAAATGGCGTCATGAGGTCACAGTTGGCATTTTTATTTTTGTCGGTTATATTTTCCAATAAGAAAATTTACACGCCCATGACTCAAAACTCCCAAAGCACAGACCGCCATGTTGATATCGCTGTGATCGGCGCTGGTATTGCAGGAATCTCGCTGGCTGCTTTTCTGTCACCCCACGCGCGGGTGTTGCTGGTGGAGCAGGAGGGACAGCCTGGCTACCACGCGACAGGTCGCTCGGCAGCGATCTACGCGCCGAGTTACGGCCCACCTGCGATCCGTGCGTTGACCCGAGCTTCAAGGGCCTTCTTCCAATCACCGCCGCAAGGTTTCTCGCCTTACCCATTGGTGACTCCCCGCTCTGTGTGTTTCATCGCGCGATCGGATCAACTGTCATCGGCCGATGCCCTGATGAACGAACTGGGTGATGTTTCGCCGTTGCGTCGCCTTGCTCCCGCAGAGATGCGTGAGCTCGCCCCTCTACTCAGACCGAATTACGCTGCTCTTGCTCTGTGCGATGACTCGACGGCAGACATTGATGTGGCAGCACTGTTGCAAGGCTTTTTGATGCAAAGCAAGGGCCATGGCGCTCGCTTGGGCACGCATCAGCGCGTGGTAGGCATGGAGCGACAGGGGGAAGGCTGGCGCCTACACATGGCACAGGGCGAACCTGTTCACGCTGCGGTTGTGGTGAATGCAGCGGGCGCTTGGGCCGACGAGGTGGGAGCAATGGCTGGCGCGGAAAGAATTGGCTTGCTGCCCAAGCGTCGCAGTGCGGCTATTGTGCAGGCGCCCCCGGGTTTTGACGTCCGTGGGATGGCGGCTGTGATTGACGTCGATGAGCAGTTTTACGTGAAGCCTGATGCGGGTAATCTGCTTATATCTCCCGCCAATGAGGATGTTCAACAGCCCTGCGATGTGCAACCAGAGGAGCTTGACATTGCCTTGGGGCTGGATCGGGCCATGCGGGCGTTCGACTTGGATGTGAAGCGCATACAAGCCAAGTGGGCTGGTCTTCGCAGCTTTGTGGCGGACAAAACGCCGGTGGTTGGCTGGTCAGACAAGGCGCCAAATTTCTTCTGGCTAGCCGGCCAGGGCGGATACGGTATCCAGTCATCGCCGGCCTTGTCTGAATTGGCTGCCGCGCAAATACTGGGGCGTGAAATTCCCTCGCATATCCTGCAAGAGGGCCTCGATTTGAATGCGTTGCGTGTGCAGCGCTTGGCGGTGAGTGCATGAGTGGCGCCATCATATTGGCCGTGGCTGCGCTCCTGTTGTTGACAG
>JALQVJ010000288.1 GCA_023260355.1 Burkholderiaceae bacterium
CAGCGGCGAGGGTGCCGACGTGGGTCCTGCACAGGCGGTGGTCAATGAGATCGTGGCAGCAGGCGGCGAGGCTGTAGCCAACACCGATAGCGTCGCCGATTGGAACGCAGCCAATCGATTGGTGGAGACGGCGTTGACACACTTTGGTCGCATCGATGGCGTGATCAACAACGCCGGCATTCTGCGCGACCGCATGTTCTTTCGCATGAGCGTGGAAGAGTGGCGTGCTGTGATTGACGTGCACTTGAACGGCAGCTTTTACGTGTCGCGCGCGGCCGCCAATCATTTCAAAGAGCAGGGCAGTGGCTCATACGTGCACATGACGTCGACGTCGGGTTTGGTGGGCAACTTTGGTCAAGCCAACTACTCCGCAGCCAAGATGGCGCTGGTGGGTATGTCCAAGTCGATCGCTCTGGATATGGCGCGCTACAACGTTCGATCCAACGTGATTGCGCCTTTTGCGTGGAGCCGACTGATTGGCACCATTCCAGCCGAAACGCCTGAAGAAAAGCTGCGCGTTGAGCGCATGAAGCGCATGGAGACCAAAAAGATTGCGCCGCTGGCGGCGTACTTGATGGCGGATCAGGCGGCGGATGTGACCGGTCAGATCTTCGGTGTGCGCGCCAATGAGATTTTCTTGTTCAACCACAACCGGCCCATTCGCAGCGTGCATCGCAGCGAGGGCTGGACACCCGAGACGGTGGCAGAGCACGGCATTCCCTCATTGAAGGCAGGCTTCGCCAAGCTAGACCGCAGTGCCGATGTGTTCACGTGGGACCCCATCTGAGCGATCGCACGCCGCTGCAATCACGTTGTTCTTGTCTTGGATATTGGAGAGGTGACGCCACATGGCCATTGACTATGAAAAGCTGAAAAACTGGGCCTTTGAGCCTGTGGTGCAAACCTACGATTGGCGCTTTAGCGCGATGTATGCCTTGGGCGTCGGCTACGGTCATGACCCCATGGACACGCAGCAGCTGCGGTTTGTGTACGAGCCCGAGATGCTGGCGGTGCCCACGATGCCGGTGGTACTGGCGTCACCTGGCTTTTGGATCAAAGAGCAAAACTCTGGCATCGATTGGGTCAAGGTGTTGCATGGCGAGCAAAGCCTGACTTTGCACCGGACTTTGCCGGTGGCAGCCACCGTCGTGGGCGAACTCAAGGTCACCCATTTGGTGGATAAGGGCGCAGACAAGGGCGCGCTGTTGGTGCATGAGCGGCGCATTTACGAGCAGTCCTCTGGCGACTTGCTGGCGACGCTCTCAGGCACCACGTTTTGCCGAGGCGATGGCGGTTTTTCGCAGCAGGCAGGCAATGGACCTGCTGGCGGCGATGTGCCCCCGGAGCCGAAGCCGCCGTGTCCGAACACGCCGCCGGAGTTCACGTGCGTGATGCCAACGCTGCCGCAGGCCGCGCTGTTGTACCGTTTGTGTTCCGATTTGAACCCGCTGCACGCCGACCCGGCCGTGGCCCAGGCCGCGGGCTTCAAACGCCCCATCCTGCACGGTTTGGCGACCTATGGCGCCGTGGGTCACGCCATCATCAAAACCTTGTGCGCGTATCAGCCCGAGCGCCTCAAGCAATTGGGTCTGCGCTTCGCTGGGCCGGTCTATCCGGGGGAGAGTATCCAAGTCGAAATGTGGCGCACGTCGCTGGGCGTGCAATTCCAGGCCCGTGTCGTTGAGCGCGATGCGCTTGTGGTGTCACACGGTTTGGCACAAGTGGAGGCAGCATGAGTTCGGCATATGGCATCTTGGCAGCGGGCGCCTACCTGCCACGCACGCGCTTGCAGCGCCAAGCGATCTTTGCGGCGAATGCTTGGTTCGCGCCTGGATTGAAGGGCGCAGCCAAGGGCGAGAAGGCGATCGCCAATTGGGACGAGGACAGCATCACGATGGCGGTTGAAGCCACCAACGATTGCATGTTGTCTGCCGCTGAGGTTCAGCCGTCGGCATTGGTGTTGGCGTCAACCACGCATCCGTTTGCAGACAGACTGAACGCGGCTGTGGTGGCTGACGCGTTGCACTGGGCGCCGGGTGTCCACAGCCAAGACGCCAGCGGCAGCATGCGTGCCGGCACGTCGGCGTTGTTGGCCGCGTTGCAGCGGCGCGCGGATTGTGGCGCCACCCTGGTGGTGGCCGCTGAGCACCGCAAAACCAAAGTCGCCAGCCCCCAAGAGATGGCGTACGGCGATGGCGCTGCGGCGCTACTGGTTGGCTCAGGCGAGCCCATTGCCGTGCTGCGCGGCAGCCACAGCGCGTCGGTTGATTTTGTGCACAGCTATCGCATGGCAGACCAAACCGAGGACTACGGCTGGGAGGAGCGTTGGGTGCGTGAGGAGGGATACCTCTCCATCGTGCCGGCTGCCGTCGAAGCGGCGCTGAGCAACGCTGGTCTCAAAGCTGCCGATGTCACCCATTTCTGCATGCCGAGCACCCTGGCTCGCATGGGCGCGGGCGTGGCCAAAAAGTGCGGTATGCCAGATGCGGCCGTGCGCGACAACTTGATGTCGGTATGCGGCGATACCGGCAGTGCCCACGCATTGCTGATGCTGGCGCACGCGCTGCAAGAAGCCAAAGCGGGGGACATCCTCGTGGTCGCATCCTTTGGCCAGGGCAGCGATGTGTTGGTGTTTCAAGTGACCGAGCACATTGCGCGCTTGGCGAAGACACGCGGGGTCAGCGGTGCGCTGCGACACAAGCGCGCGTCAGACCAGTACCTGCGGTTTTTGGCGTTCAACGGCATGGTTGAAATGGAGCGGGGCATGCGCGCCGAGACCGACAAAGGCACGCCGTTGACCAGCGCTTACCGCAACCATGAGATGTTGCAAGGTTTGGTGGGGGGGCGCTGCCGTGCTTGCGGCACGGTGCAATTTCCCAAGGGGCGCTATTGTGTTGAGCCGACTTGCAAGTCGCTGGATAGCCAAGACGCCCATGTGTTTTCGCGTTCGCAGGCATCGGTGGTGTCCTACACGGCCGACTTGTTGACGTATTGCCCAGACCCGCCCGCGTGGTACGGCATGGTGCAATTTGACGAGGGGGGACGCATGTTGATCGACTTCAGCGAAGTGGACGCCGTCGAGGTGGGCGATCGCATGCGCATGGCGTTTCGCATCAAAGACCAGGACCCCCTGCGTGGTTACCAACGCTATTTCTGGAAGGCCGTCCCGCTGGCTTCCGCCGAGGAGTGAATGATGGCAAGTGGAATCAAGGACAAAGTCGCGATTTTGGGCATGGGCTGTTCCCATTTCGGAGAGCGCTGGGATTGCAACGCCGAAGACCTCATGGTCGAGGCGTTTGAAGAGTGTTTGCAAGACGCGGGCATCGACCGCGCGCAGATTGAGGCGGCATGGTTTGGTACCGCGATTGGCGAGCAACACGTGGGGATGTCCGCTGTGCCGCTGG
>JALQVJ010000405.1 GCA_023260355.1 Burkholderiaceae bacterium
ATAATTGATTATCTCGTCACTACTGGCGCTCCTGCAAACGGCGCTAAGAGTTTTAATTGTTCAATTACTTTGACTGGCGTGGGACGGATCCGGGAATCAGTTTGAGCACAACGAACCTTGCGGGGGTCGTCACGTTTGACCCAAGTGCATTGGGAGAAGGCTTTTATAACTTGACTGTTCAGGTCACAGATGATCAGTTGCCGGGACAGGTATTCGCTGCGAGATATTTGGTGCACATCAAATCGGGCGAGGTTGCACGCGATAGTGATCTTGATGGGATTCCAGACTTATATGATGCAATGAATAGTGTTGATGAACAACACATGATTCCAACCCTGATCGTCAGCTTAGATCCTGAGATTGTTCCAAGCCAGTCAAGCTCGGGCGAGTTCCTTGCCCAGTCAGAGGTGAGCACAAAAATTGTTCTAGGTGAGGTTGCCCGCAAACGTGGCAAGAGGCTGAACATCACCCAAGATGACGTCGTGCAAGTGCACGGACAGCCGGACGGCAATTACAACTATCCAACAGGTCTCTTCGACTTCGAAATTCGAACTGCCAATGCAGGCGACACTGCCACGGTAGTTCTTCCGCTGAAAGAAGCGTTGCCGAGCGGCGCGCGCTATCGCAAGTTCATGAGCGGCACTTGGAAAGACTTTGTCATCAATGATAAAAACAAGGTGTATTCGGCGCCCGGAAGACGAGGGTTTTGCCCCGCCCCCAACGATGTTGCCTACCAGGTGGGTCTGACCCGCGGACACTATTGTGTCCAACTGACCATTGAGGATGGAGGGGCCAACGATGCCGATGGCAGCGCGAATGGAACCATCGTTGACCCCAGCGGGGTAGCAACTTCAATCAACTTTGTACCGACCTTCGGGGTCACAAACCACCCCTTGATCAACAAGAGCTTCAGCGCTGGCGGTGGAGAAAAAACGGTGATGGAGTTCACAATCGATTCAGACTCGAGTGATGTGGTGATGGACTCAATCAGCCTTGCGACGTCGCCTGCAGTGAATGCAACAAACATCTCGAGAGTCAACCTGTACTATGACGCCAACATGAACGGTGTATTTGAAGTGTCAGAAAAAGTAACGGGTCTGATATTTTCGAATGATCTGCGTATTGACTTGTCCACGCCACTTGGGTTGGTGTCTGGCAGGAATAGATTCAAAATCACATTTGATGTCCAATAAACATGTCGAAACGTTCCCAGATATTCCTACTGGCATTCATCTCAGCCCTCTTGAGTGCGTGTGGAGGCGGTGGAGGTGGGTCTGCGCCAACGGATAACTCTCAAGACACCCAAAGGAAAGAGTTTGAAGTCGCGGTCACACAGGTCAACATTCGCAGCCGAACGACCGGTGCCAGCTATTCGATCAACGTTGAGGCGCTGCGCAATGAGGGCTTGATCTTGAGCATTCCCTAGTGGCAACATCGCTGAGTTCATGTTCGTGCGTTGACCTGAGTTGACCCGTTGATAATCCCGCAGCCATGAAGTCATTTTTGAGATCCAAGTTGGACGCGATCGAGTCTGTATTGATGGACTGTGGTCATCCGCATGCCCTCGCGTCGCAAAGCGAGGGTCTGATTGAAAACGCAGGGCGCACCGATGTGACGCCCGGTGATGTCAAAGCTCGTTTGGTGCTTCTCTCTGAGAATGACCAGAGACCTGAAGTCGGCTTGATTGCCGGCGCCAGAATGAAAATCACATATTACGGCGCACTGGGCTACGCATGGATGTGTGCGGAGGATTTCGAAAGTGTTTTGCGCATCGCGATCAAGTACGCGAGGTTGACCGGCAGCTTTGCGGATTTTTCATGGGAGATCGTTGATGACTCGATCGTTTGGTACCCCACGGGCAAGAATACGACGCACATCGAAGACTCCAAATCGAGTGCAGTCTTGCGCGATTTTCAGTTTTGCACTGACGTCACGTTGATCAAACAAATCATGGGCAGTGATTTCGTTCCCAGTCAGATTGTGATGAGGGGAAAGGCGGTTGCTCATTCAGATGTGTACCCCAAATATCTGGGTGCAAACGTTGAGTTCGGATCTCAATACGACGCGATTTACTACCCCAAGGCATTTTTAAAAAAGGCGCCGGGCCTATCGAATCCGATTGCAGCGACAGATGCATGCAGCGCTTGCGAAAGCCTTTTGCATTCGCTGCAATCGCAAGCTGATTATTCATACCGGATTTGTGAAATTTTCAATCAGTGCCATGGCGAGTTCCCCAGTATTGAGGAGGTGGCGAGGACGTTGTGTATGTCTTCGAGAACGCTCCACCGAAAGTTGAAGGCAGAAGGGACGAGTTTCATGTCCTTGCTGCAAAACTTCAGGTTTGTGATGGCGGATCAGATGCTTCGAACCGGCGGCTTGCCAATAGAAACTGTTGCGCGCACGCTCGGTTACAGCACAGGGAGCAGCTTCACTCGCGCATTCAAGGCGTGGAGACAAGCGTCGGGCGGCTAGCACATGGCAGTTCTTGACCGAGGTCGCGGGCCAGCCATAAAACACGGACCATCGCACTCTATGTCTGACAGAGCTACCCATAAAAAACCCGCTGAACGTTTCCATTCAGCGGGTTCTCTATTTGGTGCCGAGGGTCGGAGTCGAACCGACACGGTGTTTTGCACCGGCAGATTTTGAATCTACTGCGTCTACCAATTTCGCCACCCCGGCGGGTATTTCGCGAAGCCAGCATTATGGCACAAATTCAGAGCTGGTTTTAGCCTCACTGGCGCTGTTCGTTAAAAACTTTTGTGGCAAAGTGCAGGGCATTCTTTGATTGATTCCAACATGCCACATACCACTCATCCAGCCTATCCCACCATTGACGCGACGATCGGCAAAACGCCACTGGTTGCCCTGCAGCGTTTGGGCGCTGAGACGGCCAGAGCGCGCGGCAACGTCATCCTTGGCAAGCTCGAGGGCAACAATCCTGCGGGCTCGGTCAAAGATCGCCCCGCGCTCTCCATGATCATGCGCGCCCAGGAGCGCGGTGATATCAAACCAGGCGATACGTTGATTGAAGCCACCTCGGGCAACACCGGCATTGCGTTGGCGATGGCCGCAGCGATCAAGGGTTATCGCATGATTTTGATCATGCCTGAGGACTTGTCTATTGAGCGCGCTCAGACGATGAAGGCATTTGGTGCCGAGTTGATTCTCACCCCCAAAAGTGGCGGCATGGAATATGCGCGCGACTTGGCCGATCAGATGGTGGCGCAAGGCAAGGGCGTGATACTGGATCAGTTTGCCAACGCTGACAACCCCCGCATTCATACCGAAACCACGGGGCCGGAAATTTGGGCCGACACCCACGGACGCGTCACGCATTTCGTGAGTGCCATGGGCACAACTGGGACGATCACCGGGGTTTCCAGATATCTGAAGTCACAAAACCCCGAGGTTTGCATCGTGGGCGCGCAGCCAGAAGAGGGTTCGCGGATTCCCGGGATTCGCAAATGGCCAGAGGAGTATTTGCCCGCGATTTATGACCCCAAGTGCATCGATGATTTGCGCTATGTGAGCCAAGCCGATGCCGAAGAAATGGCGCGCCGCTTGGCGCGGGAAGAGGGCATATTTGCGGGTATTTCGGCTGCAGGCGCATGCCAAGTTGCTTTGCGACTGAACGAAGAGCTCGAGAATGCGACGATTGTCTTCATCGTGTGTGATCGGGGGGACCGATATCTTTCCACTGGCGTTTTTCCCGCGTGAGCTGCCATGAGTTTTGACAGCCCAACCCCCACGTCATATCGCTTTTGTCCTCAGTGCCGGGCCGACCTCGATTGGGCGCCTGCCAATGAGGATGGGGGCATCAAATACCGCTGGCGCTGCACGCAGTGTGAGTTCACGCTGTGGAACAACCCCGTGCCAGTGTTGGCGGCCATCGTTGAGCAAGACGGCCAAATTTTGCTGGCGCGGAATGCAGCGTGGAGCGGCCGCATGTTTGCCTTGATCACAGGTTTCATGGAAGCTGGCGAGTCTCCAGAGGATGGTATCGCCAGAGAGGTCATGGAAGAGACCCAATTGCTCGTGACAAAGACTGAGTTGGTGGGTGTGCACGATTTTCAGCGCATGAATCAGGTTTTGATCACTTACCACGTGCGAGCATCGGGTGAGGTCAAGCTGTCGCCAGAGTTGGTTGAGTACAAGTGGATGGCGCCTGAGCAGATCAAGTGTTGGCCCAGAGGGACGGGGCTTGCGCTGGCTGATTGGCTGCGCAGCAGGGGTATTGAGCCTCAGTGGATGGAGATGCCACCGGGTTGAGCCTAAAATCACAACTTTTGCAGCACCCGAAGCTAGGAAAACAAGAACATGTCTCTCGCGATCGACCAGGAATTAGATGCCCGTGGCTTGAATTGCCCATTGCCCATTCTCAAAGCCAAGAAGTCTTTGGCTGCGATGACCAGTGGCCAGCTGTTGCGTATCGTGTGTACGGATGCGGGCTCTGTGCGGGACTTTGCCGCTTTTGCCAAGCAAACCGGCAATGAGTTGGTGGACTCGGACGTCGCGGGTCCAGAGTTCACGTATGTGCTCAAGCGCCGCTGAACGCCCAGACGGCTCAGCCAGCCAAGCACCTGGCATCAAAAAAGCCCGCTCTTGCGGGCTTTTTCTTTGCGGCTCAGTTCGTGCTCTTATCGGTAAAACGCCTCGACTTGGCCTTTGAGCTTGATCAGCAATGGCTTTCCCTTGCGATCCTTGGCTTTGCCGGCACCGATTTTGATCCAGCCTTCGCTCAGGCAGTATGCCTCGACGTCGAAGCGTTCGACGCCATTGAATCGGATGCCGATGTCGTGCTCCAACACAGCGCGCTGGTAGTGCGGGCTGGTTGGGTCGATCGACAGTTGGTCGGGCAGTTCAGGGCGGGTATCGGTCATCTGAGTAGGTCCTTCACATGGATGGTGCGGGATGCGTATGGGTATCAAGCCAACTTGGTCAACTGCTCTCGCAGTTTGTCCGCGGTCGCGCCAAATTCAGTCACTCGCTGGCGCTCTTGTTCGATCACCGCTGCGGGCGCTTTGGCCACGAATTTTTCATTGCTCAATTTGTTTTGCGCTTTCGCAATTTCTGATTCAAGGCGCTGGATTTCTTTGCTCAATCGCGCGCGCTCAGCGTCGACGTCGACTTCGACAAACAAGCACAACCGTGCCTCTCCAACGACAGACATGGGTGCCGCTCCAGCGGCCTTTGACCAAGCTGCTTCATCATCGAAAGCCTGCACGTCATTCAACTTGGCCAGCGCCTTCAGCACAGGACCATGCGACGCCACAAACGCGCTGTCTCCAAGCACGTAGAGCGGCAGTTTGGTCGCAGGAGAGACGCCCATCTCACCGCGCAGGGTGCGGCACGCATCGACCCAGGTTTTGAGTTTGGCAACGACGGCTTCGGATTCATCGTCGAAAAAGCTGGGTTGGCTCTCAGGGTAGCGGGCAATGCTGATCGAATCCCCTTTGATGCCTGCGACAGGCGCCACGACTTGCCACAGAGATTCCGTGATGAACGGGATGATGGGGTGGGCCAAACGCAAGATGGTTTCCAGCGTTCGGATCAAGGTGCGGCGCGTGGCGCGTTGTTCAGCCTCAGACCCCGTCTGGATTTGAACCTTGGCGATCTCCAGGTACCAGTCGCAGAACTCATCCCAGACAAAGCTGTAGATGGCTTGTGCGACCAAATCCAAGCGATAGTCCGCAAAGCCCTGCGCCACTTCGGCTTCAACTTTTTGCAGGCGTGACTTGATCCAGCGGTCAGCCGCACTGAAGGACATGTAGCCATGGGCTTTGCCGCCTACAGTGCAGTCGGCTTTCGTGTGCTCCATGAGGCCGCAGTCATGCCCTTCGCAATTCATCAAAACGAAGCGACTGGCGTTCCACAATTTGTTACAAAAGTTGCGATAGCCCTCGCAGCGCTTGGTGTCAAAGTTGATGTTGCGCCCCAGTGTGGCGAGTGCTGCAAAGGTGAATCGCAGGGCATCTGCGCCGAAAGCCGGAATGCCATCGGGGAATTCTTTTTCTGTGTTTTTGCGAACTGCCGGTGCCGTCTCTGGCTTGCGCAAACCCGTTGTGCGCTTGTCGAGCAGAGGGGCGAGTTCAATGCCATCAATGAGATCCACGGGGTCCAATACGTTGCCCTCGGATTTGCTCATTTTTTGGCCTTGCGCGTCACGCACCAGGCCGTGGATGTAGACATGCTTGAACGGCACTTGCCCGGTGAAGTGCGTGGTCATCATGATCATGCGGGCGACCCAAAAGAAGATGATGTCGTAGCCGGTGATCAAGACCGAGGAGGGGAGGTACAAATCCATGTCTGGCGTCTTCTCAGGCCACCCCATGGTGCTGAAAGGAACCAGTGCCGACGAGTACCACGTATCCAACACATCAGGATCGCGGCGCAAAGCTTTGCCACCGGCTTGTGCTTGGGCCTCGGCTTCGTTGCGCGCCACGTAAACTTGGCCGTCGTCGTCGTACCAGGCCGGGATTTGATGGCCCCACCAGAGTTGGCGGCTGATGCACCAGTCTTGGATGTTGCCCATCCACTGGTTGTATGTGTTGACCCATTGCTCGGGATAGAACTTGACTGCGCCAGAGTCCACGGCATCGATTGCCTTTTGGGCGATGCTCTTACCGGTCGGGTCCTGATCGGAGACTTTGCTCATGGCCACGAACCATTGGTCAGTCAACATGGGCTCAACAACCTGCCCGGTGCGGGCGCAGATCGGCAGCATCAGTTTGTGGGGCTTGATTTCGATCAGGAACCCTTGGGCTTCCAAGTCTTTGAGCAGCGCCTTGCGGGCCTCAAACCGGTCCATGCCCTGGTAGGCTGCGGGGCCGTTTTCGTTGATGTGCGCATCCAGCGTGAATATGGTGATGAGCGGCAAGTCGTGGCGCTGCGCGCACGCATAGTCGTTGAAGTCGTGGGCGCCAGTGATCTTGACGCAGCCCGAGCCGAATTCGCGGTCCACAAAGTCGTCAGCGATGATGGGAATCTGACGGCCACACAGGGGCAGGTCCACCATCTTGCCGACCAAGTGGCGGTATCGGTCATCCTCTGGGTGCACAGCGAGTGCGCCATCCGCCATCATGGTTTCCGGGCGCGTGGTTGCGATCGTCATGCCTTTGTGCTCGACCCCGTCAATCAGCTGAGGCCCGTCCGCGAACGGGTAGCAGATGTAGTGCATCTTGCCTTCGCTTTCGGTGGCTTCGACCTCGAGGTCAGACACCGCCGTCTTCAGCACTGGGTCCCAGTTCACCAAGCGCTTGCCGCGATAAATCAGCCCTTGCTCGTACAAGCGCACGAAGGTCTCCATGACCACCTTGGACAACTTGTCGTCCATGGTGAAGTACTCTCGATCCCAATCCACGCTGGCGCCCATGCGGCGCATCTGATTGGTGATGGTGTTGCCGCTCTGTTCCTTCCATTCCCAGACCCGAGCGATGAAGTTTTTGCGCGCCTCATCTGGCGTTGGGCCCATGTCGTGGCGGCTGATGCCTTGCGCTTGCAACTGGCGCTCCACCACAATTTGGGTGGCGATGCCTGCGTGGTCGGTCCCCGGCACCCATGCGGTATTGAGCCCCTTCATCCGGTGATAGCGCGTCAGGCTGTCCATGATGGTCTGGTTGAACGCATGACCCATGTGCAACGTGCCTGTGACATTCGGAGGAGGCAGCTGAATGGCAAAACTTTCGGCATTTGGGTCAGGTACCCCCGTACCTCGGGCGCCGGAGCGTGCGTAGCCGCGAGATTCCCATGTGGGTCCCCACTGTGCCTCGAGCGGATGAGGATCAAAGGATTTGGACAAGGAGTCGAGGCCAGGTTGTTGGACGTCAATGGTCATGTGGGTTTGCTCGTGTCTTGCAGTGCCTGATTGGCTTGGGCTGAGGGCGGATGTTGTGCTTTTCGCCGCAGATAACCCAACATTTTAAGGGGCAGAGCCAGCGGCCAAGGCGCCCTTGGGGTTGCACACAAATCCGCACGCTTGCTGTGGGGGTTGGTTGATGGCTTTGCGCAGCATTACTGATTTAAGGCAAAATTAATCAACACTCTTGAAGTGTTAGATAAAAGCTATGAGTCGGATTGTCTTAAACAATTGGACGAGAAGTCTCATCGCGTTTATCTTTGTTCAGTCCCCCAAGCATGTGGGGCGTTTTATCAACCAACGATCTAGGAGATCAATATGGCTAACTTGAAAGGCTCCAAGACGGAGCAGTGCTTGAAAGACGCCTTCGCCGGCGAATCCCAAGCCAACCGTCGTTACCTGTACTTCGCGAACAAGGCCGACGTTGAAGGCCAAAACGACGTGGCAGCGTTGTTCCGCTCGACCGCTGAGGGCGAGACTGGCCACGCACACGGTCACCTCGAGTTCCTGGAAGCCGCTGGCGACCCAGCAACCGGTTTGCCGATCGGCAGCACCCGCCAGAACCTCGAAGCCGCAGTCGCTGGCGAGACCCACGAGTACACCGACATGTACCCCGGCATGGCCAAGACCGCTCGCGAAGAAGGTTTCGACGAGATCGCTGATTGGTTTGAGACCTTGGCCAAGGCCGAGCGCTCACACGCCAACCGCTATGCGAAAGCATTGGCTGAGTTGCAAGACTGATTGCAATGAGCCATGAACCCGGGCCGATAGGTCTGGGTTTTGCGCTGCCTGCTTGCCCTCAAAAAGCAAGCAGGCGGGTTGGTCAAAGGTTTTGAACTGCATTTTGTCCACCTTTTGTCTAGTTCAAATCCTTTCACCAACCCCAAAACAAGAAACACTCAACCGAGGACCCCGACATGTCACGCGAAGGTAACTTAGAGGCCCCCACCCGCCACCCTCTGGACTGGCAATCGCCAGAGTTCTACAACGAAGAGGCGTGTCTGACTGAGCTGGAACGCATTTACGACATTTGTCATGGCTGCCGCCGATGCGTGAGCTTGTGCAATGCCTTCCCCACGCTGTTTGATTTGGTGGATGAGAGCCCCACGATGGAAGTGGACGGCGTCGACAAGGCGGACTACTGGAAGGTCGTCGATCAATGCTACATGTGCGACCTCTGCTACATGACCAAGTGTCCTTACACGCCGCCTCATGAGTGGAACTTGGACTTCCCACACACGATGTTGCGCGCCAAGGCCATTCAGTTCAAAAAGGGTGAAGTCAATAAAGCCAACCAGTTCTTGGCCTCGACCGATACCCATGGGTCATTGGCTGGCATCCCAGTGGTGGTGCAAGCCGTCAACGCGGTGAACAAGACCAAAGTGGCGCGCAATGCGATGGAAAAGGTTTTGGGTGTGGACGCCAAGGCTTGGATGCCCGAGCTCGCGACCCAAAAGTTCCGCTCGGGTGCCGAGGCCAGCGCACCGCTGCCGGTCAAGGACGGCGAGCGCACGCCCGGCAAGGTGGCTATCTACTCGACCTGCTACGTCAATTACAACGAGCCAGGGATTGGCCATGATTTGTTGAAAATCTTGGCGCACAACAACATCCCCTATGAGCTGGTGGACAAAGAGCAGTGCTGCGGCATGCCCAAACTCGAGCTGGGCGATTTGGACTCGGTCGCCAAAAGCAAGGAGGCCAACATCCCCGTGCTTGCCAAGTACGCCAAGGCCGGTTACGCCATCGTCACGCCGGTGCCCAGCTGTACGCTGATGTTCAAGCAAGAGATCCCCCTGATGTTCCCCAACGACAGCGACGTACAAGCGGTCAAAGAAGCCATGTGGGATCCATTCGAGTATCTGGTGGCCCGCAATAAAGACGGCTTGCTCAAGACGGACTTCACGACATCGCTTGGCCATATCGCATACCAAGTGCCTTGCCACAGTCGGGTTCAAAACATCGGTAAGAAGACCGAAGAGATGCTCAAGATGGCCCCTGAAACCACGGTCAAAACCCTGGAACGCTGCTCTGGCCACGCTGGTACGTACGGCGTGAAGAAAGACCACCATGCCACGGCGATGAAGATCGGCAAGCCTTTGTTCAAGGCCATGGCAGACGTCGGCGGTCAGCAACCCGACTACATCAGTTCTGACTGCCCGCTGGGTGGTCATCACATCGAGCAAGGTTTCGATGTCAACCAATTGGGTGAACCCGAATTGGCGCATCCATTGACTCTGGTCCGCAAGGCCTACGGTCTCAAGTAAAACTCAAGAGGTAAACGATCATGCAATTGACTGGACACATCACGCCTGAAAGCCTCATGACTCTCGAGGCATATTCCAAGTACCGCAAGGCCCACAAAGCCGACGTGTTGGCCCACCGCAAGTTGCGCAGCGTCATGCTGGGCGAGCATGTCAACGTCCAATTTGAGAGCGAAATGACGATTCGCTATCAAATCCAAGAGATGTTGCGCATTGAAAAGATCTTCGAAGAAGAGGGCATTCAAGACGAAATCGACGCCTACGCACCATTGGTCCCAGATGGCTCTAACTGGAAGGCAACCATGCTGATCGAGTACATCGACATCAACGAGCGCAAGCGTGAGTTGGCCAGACTGATCGGTATCGAAGATCGCATGTTTGTCGAAGTTGAAGGACACGAGCGCGTCTATGCGATTGCTGACGAAGACCTCGACCGAGAGACCGAAGAGAAGACCTCGGCGGTGCACTTTGTGCGCTTCGAGTTTTCGCCTGCCACATGCGCCGCGATCCGCGCTGGCGCGGCCGTGAAGCTGGGCTGTGATCACCCGAACTACCCCGCACATTTGCAGATTTCTGCAGAGACCCTGGCCAGCTTGGCCGGCGACTTGCGCTGAGCACTTGGGTTGTGTGGTTTTCGAAAAGGGGCTGAGATAATGCCCCTTTTTTGCTTGAGTTGAATTGCTATGTTGTTTGTCCTTTCCCCCGCCAAGTCGCTCGATGAAGCGCCGCTATCGCGAGAGGTGAAAAGCACCAAACCGGTCTTCATGGGCCGCGCGGCCG
>JALQVJ010000413.1 GCA_023260355.1 Burkholderiaceae bacterium
TCTCGCACTTGCTCGATGTGATGGTGCAAGGCAAGGACTACATGCAAGAGCTGGGCGTGCATGTGGAGGCCTGCGCCAACGAAGCGTCGGCCGCGGCCATGCTGGGGGCGTCTATCCATTACCCCTTGCGCTTGCATCACTTGGATGCGTGTGTGCACTTTAAATGTCCGCCACGCCCCAGGCTGTGGATTGAAGCCCAACGCCTGAGCATCGGCTGCGCTGTGGGCTGAAGAGAGGGCGAGAGTTCCAGCCGCAAGCGCAGCTGAGCGCGCCATGAAGGCGCGGCGAACGGTTTTCATCAAGAGAACTCCGGGTCAACGGGGCGACGCAAGCCGCCTTGAGAGGCACACTGTCGAAACACACAAGGTCTCGCAGACTGTGAGGAGGTTGGATTATCTCAGCGGCATCTCACGCCAACCTGCGCGCACACTGCTCACACCCGCTCTTTGACCCACGCCACGACGCTGTCCAAAGCCTGCGGCAGCTGCGCCGGTTGTGTGCCTCCGGCCATCGCCATATCGGGCTTGCCGCCGCCTTTGCCGCCAACTTGTTGGGCAACCATGCTGACCAACTCACCGGCTTTGACCTTGTTCACCAAATCAGCAGTGACCCCAGCAGCGAGTTGAACTTTGTCGCCCTGTGTCGAACCCAACACAATCACGGCAGATTTGAGCTTGTCTTTGAGCTTGTCCATGGTTTCACGCAGCGCCTTGGCATCGGCGCCGTTCAACGAAGCCGCCAGCACCTTGACGCCACCGATATCAACCGCCTTGTCGGCCAACTCGTCGCCTTGCGCAGAAGCCAAGCGGCCCTTCAACGCGTTGAGCTCTTTTTCCAGCTCCCGCACCTGCTCAAGCATGGCACCCACGCGGGCCGGGACTTCATGCGGCGTCACGCGCAACGTCCCCGCAACGCCGCCAAGCGTGCTCTCCATGCCTTGGACGTACGCCAACGCCACGGCGCCTGTCACAGCCTCGATGCGGCGCACGCCTGCAGCGACACCCCCTTCGGCAGTGATGGTGAAAAACCCAATGTCGCCGGCACGCGCCACGTGTGTGCCGCCGCACAACTCACGGCTGCTGCCAATATCCAGCACACGCACCGATTCGCCGTACTTCTCGCCAAACAGCATCATCGCCCCGGTGGCTTTGGCAGACTCGATGTCCATCACGCGAGCTTGGGTGGCCTCGTTAGCCATGATTTCAGCGTTCACACGGCGCTCGATTTCTTGGATTTGATCGTCCGTCACCGCCGTGTTGTGCGTGAAGTCAAAGCGGGTCTTGTCAGCGTCAACCAAACTGCCCTTCTGTTGCACGTGCTCACCCAAAACCTCGCGCAATGCCTTGTGCATGAGGTGAGTGGCCGAGTGGTTGCGCGTTGTCGCTTGTCGGCGCGCCAGATCGACACGGGCATCCACGGCATCGCCAACCTTGAGCGCACCTGACTGCAAGACACCGTGATGCGCGAACACATCGGCCTTGATTTTTTGCGTGTCCTCAACAGCAAACTGATGCGCACCGGCCACCAAGGCGCCGGCGTCGCCGACCTGGCCTCCCGACTCCGCATAAAACGGTGTCGTATCCAAAACCACCACACCCAGCTGCCCCGCCTCGAGTGCGTCAACAGAGGAACCATCCCGATACAAAGCGACCACAGTCGCGGCATGCGTCAGCTCCGAGTAGCCCACAAACGTGTTGGCGGCGCCACTGTATTCCAGCGCCTTGTCCATCTTGAATTTGCCCGCAGCACGCGCTTGGTTCTTTTGCTGGTTCATGGCGGCATCAAAGCCCGCCACATCGACGTCGACCGCCCGCTCGCGACACACGTCCTGAGTCAAATCAAGTGGGAAGCCGTAGGTGTCGTGCAGCTTGAACGCCACTTCGCCGTTCAAGGTCTTGGCGTCACCAGCCAGTGCGCTATCCAAAATTTCCATGCCGTTGGCCAGCGTCTCGTAGAACCGCTCTTCTTCGGTCTTCAAAATGTCCATCACGCGCTGCGCCTGCGCTTTCAGGCGCGGGTACGCGTCACCCATCAGTGCGACCAAATCTGGGACCAGCTTGTGGAAGAACGGTCTCTTTTGCCCGAGCTTGTAACCATGGCGAATGGCCCGGCGCACGATGCGGCGCTGAACGTATCCGCGACCCTCGTTGCTTGGGATGACGCCATCCACCACCAAAAAAGCAGTGGCACGGATGTGATCGGCAATCACCTTCAACGATGGGTTGTGCAGGTCTGCGCAGCCCGTCTCGCGCGCAGCGGCCTTGATGAGGTGATCAAACAGGTCAATTTCGTAATTGCTATGCACGCCCTGCAAAATAGCCGCAAGACGCTCGAGTCCCATGCCTGTATCGACACATGGCGCTGGCAAAGGCGACACGCTGCCGTCTTCAGCCATCTCAAACTGCATGAACACGTTGTTCCAAATTTCAATGAAACGATCGCCGTCTTCGTCTGGACTCCCAGGAGGCCCACCGGGAATCTCAGGTCCGTGGTCATAAAAAATCTCTGAGCAAGGACCACAAGGGCCGGTGTCGGCCATCATCCAGAAGTTGTCACTCTTGTAGCGACCACCCTTGTTGTCGCCAATTCGAATGACGCGCTCAGGCGGCAAGCCAATTTCTTGGGTCCAAATGTTGTAGGCCTCATCGTCCTCGGCATAAACCGTCGCCAGCAACCGCTCTGCAGGCAAGCCGTAGACCTTGGTGAGCAATTCCCACGCCCACTTCAAACTCTCACGCTTGAAATAGTCCCCAAACGACCAATTGCCCAACATTTCAAAAAATGTGTGGTGGCGTGCCGTGTAACCCACGTTCTCTAAATCGTTGTGCTTGCCACCCGCGCGCAAGCACGCTTGGACTGAAGACGCCCGCACATAGGGTCGTTTGTCAGTGCCCAAAAACACGTCCTTGAACTGCACCATGCCCGAGTTGGTGAACATCAGCGTGGGATCGTTGCCGGGGACCAGCGGACTGGACTCGACCACCGTGTGCCCTCGTTCAGCGAAAAACTCGAGGAACGTGCGGCGGATATCAGCCACAGACATGTGAGGAGGGCGGTGTTCAGTGTTGCTCATGGGGCGGTGCAAACGGTGGATGGGGACAGAGGGGCTGGGATGGAGCCCAACAGCGCAGACAACCTCAAATTATAGGTTTCCTGCGCGCGGCTCGTAGGGGGTCAAACACATGACACCCAGCGTCCGCTGCGTTCAGGCCCAAGGAGGCATGGCGCGGTATGCTTGCCGCTTCGATCAATGAGGTTTGCCCGGAGAAAACCATGGACATGAAAACCAACCCCTTGAGTCTGCTCAACGACCCCACGCTGCTCAAAACCGACGCGCTGATCAACGGCCAGTGGATCAGTGGCCAGAGCCGCTTTGCAGTGACAGATCCCGCCTCAGGCATGCACCTCGCGGACGTGGCCAACTTGGGAATCGCTGATGCCGAAGCCGCCATCGAGGCCGCGAACCAGGCTTGGCCAGCGTGGCGCAAAAAAACGGCCAAAGAGCGCTCCATCATCATGCGCAAGTGGTTTGATCTGCTGATGGCCAACCAAGAGGACTTGGCCCGCCTAATGACCGCCGAGAATGGCAAACCCATGGCCGAAAGCCGCGGTGAAGTCGCCTACGGTGCGAGTTTCGTGGAGTGGTTTGCCGAGGAAGCCAAACGCGTGAACGGTGAAACCCTGCCCACTTTCGACAACAACCGCCGTCTGCTCGTGGTTCGGGAGCCCATTGGCGTGTGTGCGGCCATCACGCCCTGGAACTTTCCCCTCGCCATGATCACCCGCAAGGTTTCCCCAGCCCTCGCTGCAGGCTGCCCCGTGATCATCAAGCCTGCTGAACTCACCCCACTCACAGCTTTGGCTGCGGCCGAGTTGGCTATTCGCGCCGGCATCCCCGCCGGTGTTCTGAACATCGTGACGGCTGATTCAGACAACAGCGTTGCCGTTGGCAAGGTGTTTTGTGCGTCGAATACCGTGCGCCACATCAGCTTCACGGGTTCCACCGAAGTCGGTCGCATCTTGATGGCGCAGTCTGCGCCCAGCGTGAAAAAGATGTCCTTGGAACTCGGCGGCAACGCCCCATTCATCGTTTTTGACGATGCAGACATCGACTCAGCGGTCGAAGGGGCGTTTGCCAGCAAGTACCGCAACGCGGGTCAGACTTGCGTCTGCTCCAACCGCATCTACGCGCAAGCCGGCATCTATGACGAGTTCGTCAAAAAATTCGCGGCCAAAGTCGCGACCGCCAAGGTTGGCAACGGCTTTGAGGATGGCATCAATCAAGGCCCCTTGATCGAAGAATCAGCCTTGGACAAGGTGCAGCGCCACGTGGATGACGCCATCTCAAAAGGCGGCCGCGTCGTGACGGGTGGCAAGCGGCTCAAGGACGTGGGTTCCGGTCAGTTTTTCGAACCCACCGTGATTGCCGATGCCAACGCCAGCATGCTGTGCGCCCGAGAGGAAACTTTTGGCCCCTTCGCGCCCGTGTTCAAGTTTGAGACCGAACAAGAGGCCATTGATGCCGCCAACAACACCGAATTTGGCTTGGCCAGTTATTTTTACAGCCGAGACGTGGGTCGGATCTTCCGGGTTGCGGAGGCGCTGGAGTACGGCATGGTCGGTATCAACGTCGGTATCTTGGCGACCGAACACGTGCCGTTCGGTGGTGTGAAACACAGCGGTCTTGGCCGTGAGGGCTCTCACCACGGTATGGACGACTATGTCGAAATCAAATACTTGTGTGTCGGTGACATCCTGAGTTGATCGCAAACCTGGACGCGCCAAATTGGCGCGTCCAGCGCCTGCGGCTTATTCGTTGGCGCCACCTTCGATATCGCCAGAGCTGAGCACTTTGGCGCGCACTTCTTCGATGCGGTGCCCGTCGACCCGCATCACTTCGAATTGCCAATCCCCCACTTGAACCACATCGTGCGTTGACAGCATCTGTCCCGCCTCCGCTAAAAGGAGCCCAGCCAGCGTGTTGTAGTGGCCCTCGGATTCGTCTGGCAAGTGTTCGATGTCCAGACGCGACTTGAGTTCAGCGATCGGCATGCCGCCATCGAGCTGCCAGGTGCCATCTTCATCAGGAATAGCCCATGCGTCGTCGGCCTCTGCGCTCTTGAGCTCGCCGGTGATGGCCTCGAGCAAGTCTCGCGGCGTCAGCAGCCCTTGTACGACACCGTACTCGTCCACCACGAGTGCGATGCGCATGTCACTGACGCGGTACTGCTCGAGCACCTCAAAAGCGTTCAAGGTTTCCGGCAAATACACGGCGGTGACCAAATGCTCAGCCAGCGATGATTCAGTCTCCTCTTGGGCAAGTCGCAACAAGGTCTCGACATGAATCACTCCCTCAACCTGATCCAAGTCACCCTTGCACACGGGATACCAAGAGTGACCGACCTGTCGCACCGTCTCTAATGCCTGGACGGGCGTATCTTCCAGGTTCAACCACACCAACTCATCGCGCGGTCGCATGATAGAAGCGATCGATCGCTTATCCAACTCAAGCACGTTGCGAACCATTTGGTGCTCATGCTCGAGCAGGACGCCTGCGCCCAAGCCCTCGGCCAAACTGGCTTCAATTTCCTCTTCGGTCATCACCTGTGACGCACCGTTGTTGACCCGAAGCGCTGCCAAAATCGCTCGCGTCGTTCCGGAAAGCAGGGCCACAAAAGGACGCGCGGCCACGGCAACCGCTGTCATGGGCAAGGCAATCAGACGGGCGACCACCTCTGGGAACAGCTGTCCAATTCGTTTGGGAACGAGTTCGCCAAAGACGATGGTCACATAGGTGATGATCGCGACCACGACCGCCGTGGCTAGCACGCTGGCCACGCCCTCATCCAAGCCCCAGGCCTGCATCGCCATCGATAGGTCCACGCTGAACGCCGCCTCACCCAAGATCCCATTCAGCAGACCAATCGAGGTGATCCCTACTTGTACAGACGACAAAAACTGGGTGGGGTCATCGAGCAACTTCAACGCAGCCCTCGCGCCGCGATCTCCGCTGTCTGCCAGCTTCTGCAGTTTGACCCGCCGACACGAGGCCAATGCCATTTCTGACATAGCAAAAATGCCATTCAGCAGCGTAAGAAAAAGAATGATGAGTAATTCCATAATGCGTTATGGCACTTTACATGATTGGCGACGTACAAGGATGCGGCGAGCCGCTTTGGCAATTGCTGAAAAAGGTGAATTTTTCACCCAGCCGAGACACGATCTATTTGCTAGGCGATCTGGTGAATCGAGGCCCTACTTCCCTCGAAGTCTTGCGCCAGTTGCGCGACTGGGGCTCCTCTGCACAGTGCCTTTTGGGTAACCACGACTTGCACTTGCTTGCGATTGCACATGGCTTTGGTCGTCTGAAATCGTCAGACACGCTCGATGAAATTTTGGCCGCCCCTGACCGCGGCGAATTGCTGGCGTGGCTGCAATCGAGGCCGCTGGCGCTGAACGCGCACGGCTGGCTGATGGTGCACGCGGGCGTATTCCCGCAGTGGACGGTCGCCGACACCCTCTCACTTGCGCGGGAAGTTGAAACGGCATTGCGAGGCCCAGATGCCGCCGATTTTTTCGGCGCAATGTATGGCAATACGCCAGCCTATTGGCGAGATGACTGGCAAGGTTTAGACCGATTGCGCTGCATTGTGAACGCGCTCACCCGCATGCGACTCGTGGATCACCATGGTGCGATGGACTTTCAAATCAAAGGCGACGCGACTGGCGCGCCACCTCCTTGGATGCCGTGGTTCGAACACCCCGAGCGGCAAACCCAAGGACAGCCCATCGCCTTTGGCCATTGGTCGACGTTGCAAGCCAGCCAGCGCGCAGACGTCTTGCCGCTGGATACCGGATGTGTGTGGGGGGGCTGCTTGAGCGCCGCCAGGATCATCGAGGGATCGATAGACGTTGAGTGGATTCAACAGCCCTGCCCCCAAGCGCAATCGCCTGGAGACTGATCGCGCTCAAACCTCTTGCGGCTCGCTCGGTGCGGGCGCCTTGAACAAGGCAGGCATCTTGGCTCTGCTCTTGATGTTGGCAGACAGGCCGCGCGGCTTGCCACTGGCCTTGTTTTGCGAGTCCCACACGGGTGCCACATCAGCAGCAGCGGGCTCGTAGGGCTTCTCAAAGAACGGATCTCTCGGTGCCATTCTCGGCGCGCGATAGGCCGCTTTGTCCAAAGCGGGTTCATCTTTGGGCTCGTGCCAACGGCGTTGGCCATCGTTGCGGGCGTGCCCAGGGCGATCGACTGCAGGGGTGAGCGTCTCGACCTCAGCCTTGATGCGAATCAGCTTCTCGATGTCACCGAGCAAGCGGTTGTCCGACGGCGTCACAAACGACACCGCCAAGCCTTCGGCGCCTGCGCGACCGGTGCGACCAATGCGGTGCACATAGTCCTCGGCGTTGAAGGGCACATCCACGTTGAAGACCGCGGGCACGTCTTTGATATCCAGACCGCGGGCCGCAACATCAGTACACACCAACAAACGCACCTCGCCGCGCTTGAACGCCTCAAGCGCCTTCAGCCGCTCGTCTTGGCTCTTGTCGCCATGCAATGCTGCAGTGCTGATGCCATCGCGCTCGAGGGCCCGCGCCAACCGTGCGCAACCCAACTTGCTGTTGACAAAGACAAATGCTTGTTTGATGTCCAACTCGTGCACCAGCTGACGCACTGCCTCTCGCTTGCGATCCCCGTCTACCGCGAAAAAACGCTGCGTCACAGTTGCGGCCGTCTCGTTAGACCTCGCAACTTCGACCGTCACCGGGTCTTGCAAATAGCTGTTCGCCAATCGCTTGATTTCTGGCGAGAAGGTCGCAGAAAACAAAAGCGTCGTGCGCTGCTTGGGCAGATAACTCAGGATGCGCTGCAGGTCTGGCAAGAAACCGATATCCAACATGCGATCCGCTTCGTCGAGCACCACGTACTCGACCTGGTTCAGCACGCAGTTCTTAGCCTCGATATGGTCAAGCAGGCGGCCCGGCGTGGCGACCAGGACCTCGACGCCCTTCTTGAGCTCGAGCGTCTGCGGCTTCATGTCGATGCCGCCGAACACCACCGTGCTGCGCAGCTGGGTGTACTTGGCGTACATCTTGATCTGCTGGGCCACCTGGTCGGCCAGCTCACGTGTGGGCAAGAGCACCAAGGCACGCACAGGGTGGCGGGCGGGCGAGGTAGAAGGGTTTTCGTGCTTGAGCAGGCGTTGCAGCAAAGGCAGCGAGAAAGCCGCTGTTTTGCCGGTGCCCGTCTGGGCTGCGCCCATCACGTCCTGGCCCGTCAACACCACCGGAATGGCTTGGGCATGGATGGGCGTCATGG
>JALQVJ010000415.1 GCA_023260355.1 Burkholderiaceae bacterium
GGCATTGAGCTGTCTATTGCGATGGCATCCACCCAAGCCTTCCCAGATGAGCTGCTTCACCTGTGCCGCGTGGGAGAGCAAACAGGGCAGCTGGGGGGATTGCTGCAAAAGGCTGCTGCACTTTTAGACCAGAAAACACAAACCCGTTTGGGCGGTCTAACCAGTCTCATTGAGCCCATCTTGGTGACGCTGCTGGGGTGCATGATCGGTGCTATGGTGATGGCTTTGTATCTGCCTATTTTTCAATTGGGGAACTTGATGTGACACATGCATTGCCCACTGAGTTGCTCTGGGTGGTCTTCGCTGGCTGTATCGGGGCTGTGGCGGGTAGTTTTGCCAACATGGTGATCCACCGGTTGCCGCGAATGCTGGAGCATCGCTGGATGCGCGAGGCATCTGACGCAACTGGCGGCACGTTTACCGATCCTGCGCCGCCTGATTTGTTTCGTCCTGAATCACACTGCCCGACATGTGGGCAGGCTTTGCGTTGGTGGCAGAACATCCCAATTGTGAGTTTCATCGCTTTGCGCGGGCGTTGCGCGCATTGCCAGGCCGCCATCCCAACTCGCTATTTGCTCACAGAACTGGTGATGACCGCATGGTTTGTGTGGTGCGCCACATACCATGATCCAGCACAGGCAACCGCTTGGTTTTGGTCAGTCTGGGGGGCTTGCTTGATCACGTTAGCGATCATCGATTGGCGGACATTCCTTCTGCCCGACCCCCTCACATTGGGCTTACTATGGCTGAGTCTGGTCGCTGCAGCTTTGGGCCTCTTGCCTGTTTCACCCACCCAGGCGATATGGGGTGCAGCCGTGGGCTATCTTGTGGTGTTTCTGCCTGGTTGGGTCTTTGAACGCGTGACCGGGCGCACAGGCATGGCGCACGGTGACTTCAAATTGATGGCGGCAGTTGGGGCCGCAGTGGGCCCTTCACAGGTGATCTTCACTCTGTTGGTCGCCAGCCTTTTGGGCATTGCGATGGCACTGTTCGCGCGGCGCTGGATGCCGCCGTCCTCGACGGAGGGTGGCTTCGATGTGGCGCCTGGGGCTATCCCATTTGGCCCTGCCATCGCCGCCGCCGCGATGGTCTTGCAGGTCTGGCCACTGGACTGGCTTGCGCTACAGTAGCGGCCATGCAATCACACACCATCTGGGGACTGACAGGCGGCATCGGCAGCGGCAAAAG
Source organism: Burkholderiaceae bacterium (assembly GCA_023260355.1). Classification (GTDB taxonomy): domain Bacteria; phylum Pseudomonadota; class Gammaproteobacteria; order Burkholderiales; family Burkholderiaceae_C; genus RS62. The sequence continues at coordinate 1,189 of JALQVJ010000415.1, forward strand.
CACCGTCGCCAGCATTTTGGCAAGCTGTGGGGCAACCATTGTGGATTCCGATGCCATATCGCGGTCCTTGACTGCGGCCTCTGGTGCTGCCATCCCGGCGATCCGAGCTGCTTTTGGCGACGCAGCCATCGACGAAGAGGGTGCAATGAATCGCGATTGGATGCGTGCACGCGTTTTTGCTGACCCAGCGATCAAAGACCGCTTGGAAGGCATATTGCATCCCATGATCGGAGACAGCACGCAGGCCGCGATCATCGCAGCGCCCACGCGTTGGGTGGTTTGCGATGTGCCCTTGTTGGTCGAGTCGCGCCATTGGCGCTCCCAAATCCAGGGCGTCTGGGTTGTGGATTGTTCAATCGAGACACAAGTTGCCCGAGTCAAGGCTCGCAACCAATGGGATGAGGACGTGATCATGTCGGTGATTGGCAAGCAAGCAAGCCGCTTGCAACGTTTGCGGGCAGCAGACATCGTGACCTTCAATGAAGGGCTATCCCTAACAGAATTGACCCAGTTGGTGACTACCCAATCGCAGCGTCTCGAGATAAGATAGGTCATCCGGATCTCCTCAGTTATTGCCCACACCCGGTCGACCCACGCCTGTGCACGCCTTCGAATTTCCTCTTAACGAAAAGTTTCGCTCGTATTTGCGTGCCGATGAGTTGCTGCAGCGTTTGGCGACGCTCGGACAGAGTGACAACGCGTTGAGCCATCACTTTGCACTGCAGACGCTGTTTGAATTGCAGGAAATGCTCAACCGATCGGACATCAAAGGCGAGCTGATCAGGGATTTGGAGCGCAATCGCACAAGTTTGACTGCGCTTCGCAACAACCAGCGCATTGAACAGACCAAACTCGAAGAAGTTTTGTCAGAGGTCAATGCCTGCTATGAACGCCTCACCACTTTGGGGGGCAAACCCGGCCAAGGGCTCAATGACATCGATTGGCTCAGCGCGGTGCGCGGGCGCATTGGGATTCCTGCTGGCACTTGTGGGTTTGATTTGCCGGCTTACCAGTTTTGGCAAAAACAGCCTCCCCACCAACGCCAAGCAGATTTGCAAACGTTGCGCTCGCACTTCGACGCCATTCAACGACCGCTTGCGTTCGTGTTGAACTTGGTGCGCCAAAGCGGTGAATCGGTTTCGGTGATTGCTGAAAATGGTTCCGTTCAGTACGCCATTCCAAGCGGGCGCCCCGCGCAGTTGTTGCGCTTGGCCGTGGCAACAGATTTGGAATGCGTTCCTGAAATCAGCGCCAATCGGCTGAACATCGCCATCCGATGGATGGATGTGTCGAACGAATACCGCCTCACGCCCCACAAGAGCAACGTGAGTTTTCAGCTCAGTCTTTGCCACTGAAGCATTGAAGATGGCACATATCGGCCAATCCCCTGCCGAATCGGATCAGCGTTGGGTCAGATGCCCCCCTGGCCAATAATGATTTTTAGCTGAGAGCTCTGAGTTGAGTGGAGGTTGATTGTTGGACACAGGCG
>JALQVJ010000437.1 GCA_023260355.1 Burkholderiaceae bacterium
AAAGTCACCAACATTGCCGACTACGGCGCATTTGTTGAGTTGGACCCCGGCATCGAAGGCCTGGTACACGTCTCTGAAATGGACTGGACCAACAAGAACGTTGCGCCTTCCAAGATCGTTGCATTGGGCGACGAAGTCGAAATCATGGTTTTGGAAATCGACGAAGATAAGCGTCGCATTTCCTTGGGTATGAAGCAGTGCCGTGCCAACCCTTGGGAAGAGTTCGCTCAGAATCACAAGCGTGGCGACAAAGTCGCTGGCCCCATCAAATCAATCACCGACTTCGGCGTTTTCATCGGCTTGGCCGCTGGTATCGACGGCTTGGTGCACTTGTCTGACCTGTCTTGGAACGAGACTGGCGAAGCCGCAGTGCGCAACTACAAGAAGGGCCAAGACGTTGAGGCGGTCGTTCTGGGTATCGACGTTGAGCGCGAGCGCATCAGCTTGGGTATCAAACAGTTGGACGATGATCCCTTCACCGCTTTCACATCGATCAATGACAAAGGCCAGACCGTTACCGGCAAGGTCAAGTCCGTCGATGCCAAGGGTGCTGAGATCGAACTGGGTGAAGACGTCGTGGGTTACTTGCGCGCCAGCGAAATCAGCGCCGACCGTGTGGAAGACGCACGCGAAGTGTTGAAAGAAGGCGATGAAGTCACCGCAGTCGTGACCTACGTTGATCGCAAGGCACGTTCAATCCAGTTGTCAATCCGTGCAAAGGATGCCGCAGATCAGCAGCAAGCTTTGGACACCCTGAACAGCAATTCAGCTGCAGGGACCACCAGCTTGGGTGCATTGTTGCGCGCCAAGTTGGATGACAACAACGGCTGATCGTTGATCTGACCGATATGGCCCGCGATTGCCTCGGTGATCGCGGGCTTTCTCTTCAGTGAATCTCACTTATGACACGCAGTGAACTGGTGACCGCTTTGGCGGAGCGTTTTCCACAGCTTTCTCCCAAAGATGCCGAGATGGCCGCGCGCGCCATGCTGGAAGCCATGGGCGACACCTTGATCAAAGGGCATCGCATTGAAATCCGCGGATTTGGAAGCTTTTCGATCAATCGCCGCTCAGCCCGCGTCGGTCGCAACCCTCGGTCTGGCGAGCAGGTCATGGTCCCTGAAAAACGCAGCCCCCACTTCAAGGTAGGCAAGGCCTTGCGAGTTGCCGTGGACACCGGCGTCATGCCCGAGTCGAACGACACCGACAACTGAGTCACTGCCTCTGAGCCGTCTACAATGGCTCCGAACGCTGGGTCGATGCATGTGCCCCCAGTGTCTGTTTTTGGGGAGTGAAGGCTTTGAAATTATTCAGTTGGCTGGCCCGGTTTTTGACTTTTTTTATCCTGTTGGTTTTGGCGCTGAACAACCAGCAGGTCGTTTCGATTCATGGCTTGGGACAGGCTTCTTGGTCCGTTTCGATGTCTTGGCTTTTGCTTGGAACCCTGGCCATTGGGATTGGTATCGGCGCAGTGGCCATGACACCCACTTTGCTCCGACAGCGCCGCGCCCTGCGCTCCGCACAACGAAGCGCCGTGCCTGCTCCCGCGTCTTCCAGCGCTGACGATGAACTCGGTATCTGATCTGCAGTGGCTTTTGTGGGCCATCCCTCTGAGCGTCGCCATCTTGGTGGGGCTCGGTTGGTGGCTTCGTGGCTTTGAGCAACGGCAATGGCGCCTGGCTGCAAGCAATACGCCTCAGGCGCATTTTCGGGGGCTAAACCACCTGCTCAATGAGCAGCACGATGAAGCGATCGACTCCTTTATCGAGGCCGTGCAGCACGATCCAGAAACGTCCGAGTTGCATTTCGCGCTGGGCAATCTTTTTCGCCGGCGCGGTGACTACGACCGCGCGGTTCGCGTGCATGAACATTTGCTCCGCCGCGGAGATTTGAAATTGCTCGAACGCCAGCGCGCACAACACGAACTGGCACGAGACTTTCTCAAAGCTGGGCTGCTGGATCGGGCGGAAGAAGCGCTGCATGCTCTCGAAGGATCTGCGCATGAAGAAGAGGCTCGACTCGCACTCTTGTCTATTTACGAACGCGCGCGCGATTGGGAAAAAGCGATCTCTGTCGCCCAAAAATTGGATGGAGGCCCCCACGGCAGCTTCTCCTCTCGCATGGCCCACTACCACTGTGAATTGGCGGCTCTGGATGCCAAGCACGAGCGCCTTGCGGCTGCCAGTGATCACATCCATGCGGCGCTGCATTTGGACCCCCAGCACACCCGTGCGCACATTGATTTGGCCAAACTGCAGTACCACCAAGGGCTGGTGAGAGAGGCGATTCAGACATTGCAACGCGCGGCTCAGAGGCAGCCTGCGAGCTTGCCCCTCATGAGTCACTTGCTCGCAAGTTGGGGAGGATCACACCCAGACCATGCGCCATTGGCTCTTGAGATCTTGAGCCAACAACCACGCAACTTGCCCAGCACCGATGTCACCATGAGCCGACTGAAGTTGGCGCCAGAGCAAGCCGCTGCGCTGCTGGAAGAACACCTGTCTCATGAGCCATCACTGGCGATCGCGGCCCAATGTCTGCAGGGCGTGCGAGAGGCCCTCCCAGCCCATGTGCTTGATACGATCAACCGTGCCGCATCTCCATTGCAACGGTATCGATGCGCAGCCTGTGGGTTCGAAGCACACACGTACTTCTGGCAGTGCCCTGGCTGTCAGGCGTGGGATAGCTTTCCCAATCGCAGAGTCGAAGAGCTTTGACACGCCTTGCCCTGGTTTGGGATTGCGAAAATGGCCCCGTACAAGTGTGCTTTGTCACGCAAGTCGCCTGCACGTGGGTCGATCTGGAACGAACGCTTGACCCGAAACCTCACTTCTGAATTCATAGGACTTGATTGACGCGAGTCGATCCACTCACGGCAGTCGCCTCGAGTGACATCTCGATGGGAGTTCATATGAAAACATTACTCACGGTCTTGGCAACGATTTTGATGGCAAGCTCAGCTTGGGCGCTCGAGGTCAATGACGCCTCGGATGCCGAATTGCAGAGCATCAAAGGCATCGGTCCTGCGACCTCCACGGCCATTCAAACGGCCCGCAAGGCCAAGCCATTCAGCAGTTGGAGCGACTTGATGTCTCGGATCAAAGGCGTCGGGAGTGTCACCGCCAAACGGTGGTCAGACCAAGGGCTCACAGTCAAGGGCGCAAAGCTTGCCGGCAGCGGGGTCAAAAAGGCCGCCAAGCCTTAGCCCAATGGCCAGACAGGTGCAACTGTTTGCGACTCCCTTCGGTACGCTGACAGTTGCATCTCGCGTGATCAGCGGCGCTTGGCGCGGAGGACAAGTCGCATCAGGCTGAGCAGCGCAATCGCACCCAGCAAATCGCCGACAAACATCGGCCAGAGGTCAATCCACCAAATGTGCCCCTGATCGCCAGAATATGCCCACATGACTTGGTGCAGAACCGCATTGGCCATCGAATACAGCAGCGCGTAGGTCATCAAATCAGACCAACGCAATCCATCCATACCCGGCCCCCAGCCCGCCTTCAATCGGCGCAAAAAAAACAGAACAACCCAGGGGCTGAAACCCGATGCAATCGCGGTGAGGAGCAGCTTGCTTGAACTGAACTCTGGGTAGTAGTAAACATCAATCAAAAGCGACGCGATGCCGATGCCGAACGCAGCAGGCAACCCCATCACAAACACCAAGACCACGCGCAAGCCAGCGGGCAAATAAAACCAATTGATGCCGGGTAGATGCTCAGTGAATTGGAAAATAACCGATTGAAGCCAAAACCCGAAGAGATACAGAACCAGCGCCAGTCCCATCAAAAGGATGACTTCAAGATACTTGTTCATGAACCAATTGCCCCTGAATAATGTGCGCCCTCAATTGTAGTCATGCAGCCGCATGTCCGAACACAAAACAGACGGCCGTCGCGGCTATCTCATGGCAATTCAAAGGCTCACCCGTGATGGCAGGGGCTATTGATCCGAAGGCAGCACCAGATGGGTTGCAGCAGCCAAGGCGCTGTGCCAATCCGGCAACCACACTTGGTGCGACACAGGCTTCCCGTCACGGACAAATTGGCATGCAAAGACGCTTACAACGCAAAAGAAGCATATTCGGCAGTTGCGGAACCGTTGCGCTCACGTTTAGCCGGTCAGCGTGACGCAAGTGGCTTCGATGGAGGGGCAACCCAACGTCTTCTAGGCATGACCACCATCGCTTCGCGCAAAGCCCCTTTGACGCTCGCGCGCATTTCGGTGGTCCCGTCTGCTTTGATGCGCCATGCGCCGCGACCTTCGACGTCCCCGCCCAGCCAAAGGGCCTTGGCGCGCGCCACATCG
>JALQVJ010000445.1 GCA_023260355.1 Burkholderiaceae bacterium
CCCTTGCAGGTGTTTGGCTTGCGCCTCTTCCGGCAAATCGAACACCTCGATATGAACGCCATCGCCTGCATCAACCAAGGCGGGAAAACCGATCAGGGTCTGGCCTCGTTGCGAGATTTCCATGAGCTCTGGCAATTCGCCAAAGGACCACGACGTGTAGAGCGTTTGTGCGTCTGCGCTCGCACTGTGCGCCTTGCGCTCCGGGCGTGGATCGCTGGCTTGGCGGCCCGGCTGGCCGGTGCTGGGTGCTGCATGGGCTGGGGCTGCTTTGCCCTCGCCGCCGGCCACATCGGCTGGCTTGGTTTGGATCTTCAAGGCCGCGAGCGCTTGGAACGCCCCGCGCGCCTGGCCACCCCACTCCGCCTTCAGAGCAGCGAGACTGCGCCCCATCCCGAGTTGCCGGCCATGCTCGTCCACCACGCGAATGTTCATTTGCAAATGCGCTGGCAGCTGGTCTGGCTTGAAATCACTGGCCTTCAAATCCAACTCGGTTTTGGCCTTGATCAATGGCAGCAATGCCTGCAATAAACCATCGCGCCCAAACACGTCGGGCGCACTCAGCGCGTCAGTCATTTCTGCAGCGGTGTGTGGCAGGGGCACCATGCGGGCGCGGGGACGCTGTGGCAGCGTCTTGAGCAACGCCAGCACCTTTTCGCCCAGCAGACCGGGAACCAACCACTCGCATGTTTCCGTCTTGACTTGGTTGAGCACAAACAGCGGCACGTTGACCGTCACGCCATCTCGGGCGTGGCCAGGTTCATGGAGGTATTGGGCCTCGCAATCCACGCCGCCGAGCTTGAGATGCGAAGGAAAACGCTGGGCCGTCACGCCCGACGCCTCGTGCCGCATCAAGTCATCGCGGCTCAGGCGCAGCAGCTGCGGGTTTTGCCTTGACTCGCGCTTCCACCAAGCTTCGAGGCTGCGCTGGTCACAAATCTCGGCAGGAATCTGCGCGTCATAAAACGCCTCAATCAATGCGTCGTCCACCATCACGTCTTGGCGCCGAGACTTGTGCTCGAGCTCGAGCACCTCGCGCACCATGCGTTTGTTGGCTGACATGAACGGCAAGCGGGTTTCCAGCTCCTCTGCGACCAAAGCCTCACGAATGAAGATCTCGCGAGCGAGCGGCAAATCGACTTGACTGAAATCCACTCGGCGCTGGCTGTAGACCACCAAACCGTACAGTGTGGCGCGCTCATCGGCGACCACGCGGCCGGCTTTCTTTTCCCACCGCGGGTTGAGGATTTGCTTCTTGAGGAGGTGCTCACCCACCCGCTCCAGCCAAGCGGGCTCGATGGCCGCCAACCCCCGGCCGAACAAGCGTGTGGTTTCGACCAATTCCGCCGCGACCAACCAGCGCCCTGGCTTCTTGTTCAAGTGCGCGCCAGGGTGCTTCCAGAACTTGATGCCTCGGGCGCCCAAGTACCAATCTTCGGTGTCACTTTTGCAGCCCACATTGCCAAGCAAGCCGGTGAGCAACGCCAAATGCAATTGCTCGTACGAGGCAGGCTCGGTGTTGGGCTTCCAGCCATGCTCCGCCACCACCGTGTGCAACTGCGTGTGCACATCGCGCCATTCACGCAACCGGCGGACGTTGATGAAGTGATCGCGCAACAGCTGCTCGTACTGGCGATTCGACAGCTTGTGCGCATCAACACCTTGTGCAGTCTGGCCACCACGGGACTGGTGCACCCAATCCCACAAGCGCAATATGCCCGCGAACTCACTCTTGGGGTCGTCAAACGGCTTGTGGGCTTGGTCGGCTTGGGCTTGCTTGTCCAGTGGCCGCTCGCGCACGTCTTGCACACTGAGTGCAGCGGCGATCACCAGCACCTCTTTGAGCGCGCCGTGCTCTTTGGCGGCCAACAGCATCCGCCCCACGCGGGGGTCCAGCGGCCAGCGGGACAAGGTCTTGCCCAGCGGCGTCAACTCTTGCTCTTCGTTCATGGCCCCCAACTCAACCAGCAGTTGGTAGCCATCGGCGATGGCGCGCTGTTTAGGCGGCTCGATGAATGCAAAGTCTTGCACCGCACCCAGCCCGAGATCTTTCATGCGCAGAATCACCCCCGCCAATGAACTGCGCAATATTTCTGGATCAGTGAAGCGCGGGCGCTGCGCAAATCCAGCTTCGTCATAAAGGCGAATGGCTACGCCGTTGGAGACACGACCGCATCGACCCGAGCGTTGCTGGGCCGCAGCCTGGCTGATGGGCTCAATTTGCAGTTGCTCCACTTTCTGGCGGTAGCTGTAACGCTTGACCCGGGCCAGCCCTGTATCGATCACGAAACGGATGCCCGGGACGGTGAGCGATGTCTCCGCGACGTTGGTGGCCAACACAATCCGCCGCCGCGCATGGGGCTTGAAGATGCGGTCTTGCTCGGCCTGGCTCAAGCGCGCGAAGAGCGGCAACACCTCGCTGTCTCGCAATGCCGGTTGGTGACTCAAGTGCTTCGTCAAATGGTGTGCCGCCTCACGAATCTCTCGCTCGCCAGGCAGAAACACCAAAATATCCCCGCTGTTGGCACCGCCTCGCCACAGTTCATCCACCGCATCTGCGATGGCGTTGTTCAAGTCGAAATCTTTGGACTCCAAAAATGGGCGATAACGCACCTCCACATCAAAAGTGCGCCCACTGACCATGAGCACGGGGGCGGGTCCCTGTCGGCCAGCAAAGTAATTGGCGAATCGGTCGGCATCGATCGTGGCCGAGGTGATGATGACTTTGAGGTCCGGCCGGCGCGGCAAGAGCTGGCGCAAGTAGCCCAGCAGAAAGTCGATGTTCAGGCTGCGCTCGTGCGCCTCGTCGATGATCAGCGTGTCATAGGCCTTGAGCAGCGGGTCACGTTGCGTCTCTGCCAGCAAGATGCCATCAGTCATGAGCTTGACTGAAGCGTGCTGGCTCAAGCGATCTTGGAAACGGATTTTGTATCCCACCACATCGCCGAGCTCGGTCTGCAGCTCCTGTGCAATGCGCTTGGCCACACTCGTGGCAGCCACCCGACGCGGCTGCGTGTGTCCAATCAAGCCGCCACCATTTGCCCTGCCGCGTCCCAATGCCAAAGCCATCTTGGGCAACTGCGTTGTTTTGCCAGAACCCGTCTCGCCGCAAACGACCACCACTTGGTGGGCTTGCATGGCCGCCATGATGTCGTCTCTGCGCTCGCTGACCGGCAATTCGGGCGGGAATTCCAAGCGGTAATTCGGCGGGTTGGGGATGGTCTTCGTCACGCGGTCAACAACTAGTTCTGAATCAGGGGCGCAAATGCGTCAAAATGCGCATTATCCCAACCTCTGCGTGCCCGCCGCCCAATGTCCGTCGTATTTGATTTCACTTTCGTCCCGTGGTTTCGCTCCGTTGCGCCTTACATCCACATGCACCGTGGCAAAACGGTGGTGGTTGGGGTCACCGGCGAGGCCATTGCCGCGGGCAAGTTGCCCCTGATTGCGCAGGACTTGGCGCTGATCAAAAGCATGGGTTTGCGCATCGTGTTGGTGCATGGCTTTCGCCCTCAAGTGAACGAACAGTTGATGGCCAAAGGCCACCCCGCCGAGTTTTCACACGGCATGCGTGTCACCGACAGTGTGGCCCTCGACTGTGCGCAAGAGGCGGCTGGGCAACTGCGTTTTGAAATTGAGGCTGCGTTCAGCCAAGGTCTGCCCAACACACCGATGGCGGGAGCGACCGTGCGGGTCATGAGTGGCAATTTCATCACCGCGCGCCCGGTTGGTGTGATTGATGGGAAGGACTTTCTGCACTCAGGCTTGGTGCGCAAAGTGGATGCTGTCGGCATCGCCTCGGCGCTGGATATGGGCGCTTTGGTTTTGCTGTCTCCGTTTGGCTTTTCGCCAACCGGTGAGGCATTCAACCTGTCCATGGAAGATGTGGCGACCTCTTGTGCGATCGCGCTGCAAGCAGAAAAGCTCTTGCTCTTGACCGAGTTCGATGGTGTCCACCAAGACCCCTTGGATACCGATACCCCGATCGATACCGAGCTGCCGCTCATGCAAGCCAAGCAGACCTTGATCGAACTGCCCAAGAACGAGAACGCGCCTGATTTGGCGTTTTATCTGAAGCACTGCATCCGCGCGTGCGAAGGCGGCGTCGAGAGAAGCCACATATTGCCGTTTGCCGAAGACGGGGCCATCCTGCAAGAGATCTACACCCACGACGGCATTGGCACGATGGTCGTGGACGAAAAACTCGAGAGCCTGCGCGAGGCCACGATGGACGACGTCTCTGCGATCTTGGCCCTGATTGAGCCGTTTGAGCAAGACGGCACCATGGTCAAACGCGACCGCAATGAGATCGAGCGCGATGCGGGCAACTACACCATCATCGAGCACGATGGTGTGATTTTCGGTTGCGCGGCCTTGTACCCCTACCCAGAAGAGCGTTCAGGTGAAATGGCGGCACTCACTGTCTCGCCGCACAGCCAGGCTCAGGGCGATGGCGAGCGCCTGCTCAAACGCATCGAGCAAAGGGCTCGCGCCATGGGCTTGAAACAGATCTTTGTGCTCACGACGCGCACCATGCATTGGTTCATCAAGCGCGGGTTCGCCGAGGCGGGCACCGATGCGTTGCCACCTGCCCGCCGCAACAAGTACAACTGGGACAGACGCAGCAAGGTGTTGGTCAAAAAGCTTTGAGGCCGCGCCGGTAGGTTTGACGCAACACGTGCACGAGCACGCCGGCAATCAGCAAGAAGTTCAAAAACGACCAGTTGGCGATCGTCAGCCCCAAAAACGTCCAGTCAACGGCTGAGCAGTCCCCACTCCCTTTGAATAGCATGGGGATGACCCGCTGCAGCGGGAACGCTTCGATCATGCCGTAGAAGTCGCGGCCACAGGACAGGATTTCTGGTGGATACCACTGGAGCCAGCTTTGGCGAGCGGCCGTGAAGGCGCCGCCGGCTGCCACCAACAAGCCCACCACTTGAAACGTGATGGCGAGGCCGCCTTCGCGCACCAGCACCACCAAACCCAGCACCAAAACCAAAAGCACCAGAGCGTATCGCTGGACAATGCACATGGGGCAAGGCACCAAGCCCTCAACATGTTGCAAGTAAAGCCCATAGGTCAGCAGACCGATGCACCAGACGGCCGCCAGCAGCGCCGGGCTGCGCCACCGTGGGGTCAAGGCACGTTCAGTGAAGATGTTGGGCATGGCAGAGCTTCGTCGCTTTGGTCTTGGGCGCGCGCGCCGCGCACACCGGGGTGGATCGGTTCTGAGGCGCTGCGACCTCAGGCAATTGAGGATTTTCAGAGATTGTTACAGTTCAGGGTCTGCGACGCAGGTGTGCGTCCCAACCGAACACAAACAAAAGGATAACCGATGGCTCGCATGATTCAATGCATCAAATTAGGTACTGAAGCGGAGGGGTTGGACTTTGCGCCCTACCCCGGCGAATTGGGCAAGCGCATCTACCTGAACGTCAGCAAGCAAGCCTGGGCCGATTGGCTCAAGCATCAAACCATGCTGGTCAACGAAAACCGCCTGAACTTGGCGGACCAGCGCGCTCGCCAATACTTGGCGCGTCAAATGGAGAACCATTTCTTTGGTGATGGCGCTGACGCGGCACAGGGCTATGTGCCGCCCTCAGCCTAAGCACTAGGCCCGCGTGCGCCGCCTTTCTGCAGCCCTGCTTCGCGCTCAAAGCGGGGCGAGCTCGGTCCACGTCCTGTTGGTTGGGGCGCCCGCTTCTCTGGTGGCAACTGTTGCCCAAGGGTGGTCCCCGACGGCCCCCCACCTGCGATTGGTCACGCTCAACCCCAGCGCCACCGAGGCTGGGGTCTCGGCGTTCAGCGGCCATGCGATCGAT
>JALQVJ010000002.1 GCA_023260355.1 Burkholderiaceae bacterium
AATCGGCGAGAAAGCCAATGACCCGCTTGCAATGTATCTAAATGACATTGCGACCATTCCTGTAAATATGGCAGGAATTGGTGGAATGAGTTTGCCATGCGGTCTTGCTCCAGAAGATGGATTGCCTGTTGGTTTTCAAATTATGTCTGCTGGCCTCAACGTCTCTCAACTTCAAGCCGTGCATTTCACGCAAGGACCATCCCTCGTTTTGGCAGGCGCGGGTTCTGGCAAGACACGTGTCATCACCCAAAAAATCGCGCACCTGATCTCTCAAGGTATGGCCCCACAAGGGATCGCCGCGATCACGTTTACCAACAAGGCCGCGGCCGAGATGCGTGAACGAACCAAGCAATTGGTTGGGAAGCTCGCGCAAGAGACGCTCATCTGCACGTTCCACTCCCTTGGCGTTCGATTGTTGCGAGATCATGGCGATGCGCTTGGCTTGAAAGAGCAATTCTCAATCCTGGGTTCCGATGATGTGCTCGGCATTCTCAAGGACTGCGGCGGGTCGACCGACACAGCAGCGGTGCGCCAATGGCAGTGGCAAATCTCCAGCTGGAAGAACGACGGCCTAGACTCCTCGGATGCTTTGCGCATGGCAAAGTCTGAGGACGAGCGCGCATTGGCCGTCTTGATGCAGCGCTACGAAGAGCGCTTGGCGGCCTATCAAAGCGTTGACTTTGACGACTTGATCGGATTGCCCCTCAAACTCTTGCAGCGCCGCGAGGACATCCGTCAGCTGTGGCAATCCAAGCTTCAGCACGTCTTGGTTGACGAATACCAAGACACCAATGCCACGCAATATGAGTTGCTGAAACTATTGGTGGGGTCAAAGGCACATTTCACTGCGGTGGGCGATGACGATCAATCGATTTACGGCTGGCGCGGCGCGACTCTGGACAACTTGCGCAAGTTGCCGCTTGATTTTCCGCAGTTGAGAGTCATCAAGCTCGAGCAAAACTATCGCTCGACCAGTGCAATTCTAAGAGCGGCCAACGCGGTGATTGCATCCAACCCCAAGCTGTTTGAAAAAACGCTCTTTAGTGAGTTGGGAGAAGGGGAGCCGGTTCGGGTTTTGGCGTGTGATAACGAAGAGCACGAGGCAGACAGGGCCGTCGCACGGATTCAGAGTCTGCGCAGCTCTAGCCAGCACCGGGCCATGAAGGACTTCGCCATTTTGTACCGCGCCAATCACCAAGCGCGCATCTTTGAGCAGGCCTTGCGCAAGGCGCAGATTCCGTACAAGGTCTCGGGCGGACAAAGTTTTTTTGAGCGCGCAGAGATCAAAGATCTGTGCGCGTGGTTGCGCCTGATGGCGAACAACAACGACGATCCCGCGTTCTTGCGTGCGGTCACGACACCCAAGCGTGGCATCGGGCACCAAACCCTGGCACAACTGGGCGCGTTCGCCGCCTCACACAGGCTCAGCATGTTCGAGGCGCTGTTCAGTCATTCCATCAGCGCGGCGATTCCCGCACGCGGTCTTGGTTCGTTGCAAGAGTTTGGGCGGTTCGTGAATGACACGGAATTCAACGCCCGCGCAATCAAAGGCGCGGAAGATGCCGGGGCGTTTCTGCACCAGTGGCTCAAAGATCTCGGGTATGAGCGGTATCTTTTTGACAACGAAGACAATGAAAAATTGGCAGCTGCACGCTGGAAGAATGTGCTGGAGTTTTGTGATTGGATGGCCAAACGGTGCGGCGGTATCACCGATGACACCGCGGGAATCACAACCACCTCACCTGCCAAGTCTTTGATCGACGTTGTGCAGTCCGTCGCGCTTCTTTCAACGCTAAGCGGTGACGAAAAGGAAGAGGACGTGGTCACTCTGTCCACACTGCATGCAGCCAAAGGTTTGGAGTGGCCACACGTCTGCTTGGTGGGTGTCAATGAAGGGTTGTTGCCCTTCCGATCTGACGCCAGCGATGACGCCCCACAAGAGGCTCAGGAATTGCGTATTCAAGAGGAGCGGCGGTTGATGTATGTCGGAATCACCCGCGCACAACGGACGTTGATGGTGAGTTGGTTGAAGCGGCGCAAGAAGGGGCGGGAGTTCATCAATGGCAAGCCCAGCCGCTTCATCGAGGAGATGGCGCTCGATCAGGCCACGGTCCGTGAAGACCCCCGTGAGAAGCTCAAAGCGCTGCGCGCGCAGTTTGCCCAGAGAGCCAGTGAAGAGGCGTTGCCACCCAATTGACTTGGCCAGTTAAGAAAGACGGGCGATCCACAGGTCGAAGGACTCCCGCACAGACATCCCGTTTTTGATGCCAAGCTGTGCTGCCGCCTCGTTGACTCGGGTCACCATGCCGTGGTCCCACGCGTCTTTTGCATCGCCTATGCGCGCACTCAGGTGGCTGTATGCCACCGCGATGACGCCACGCTCCTGCAGCATGGATAGTGCGGCGACGCCTGCATCGTCTTTACCGATTCCTGCATCATTGAAGGCCACGGCGCTCGGCAGGTCTCTAGCCGCAAGCACAAATTGAGCTGCAGACACGCCACCGTGTGAACCGGTGACAACGAAGGCGCCCCCTTGCACAGCGGTGATGACAGAGATTGAGTCTAGCAATGCCAACTTCATTCATCGCCTCTCAGATCATGCATGGCGTATGGGCAAAAAAAATCCCGCTCTGAATAGAGCGGGATTTTTACCATTTCTGGTTGCGCGGGCAAGATTTGAACTTGCGACCTTTGGGTTATGAGCCCAACGAGCTACCAGGCTGCTCCACCGCGCGTCAAGCCTTATATTTTAACACTTATTCAGCGGCGGAATCTTCTTGTGCTTCAGTTTCTTCCGCACGATCCACCAACTCAACAAAAGCCATTGGTGCGTTGTCACCCACACGGAAGCCCATCTTCAAAATGCGTGTGTACCCGCCTGGACGCGCCGCGAAACGGGGTCCCAATTCGTTGAACAACTTTGTCACAACGTCGCGATCACGCAAGCGATCAAATGCCAAGCGGCGATTCGCAACGCTGTCTTTCTTAGCCAACGTGATCATTGGCTCAACAACTTTGCGCAAGGTTTTGGCCTTAGGCAGAGTGGTCTTGATCGCCTCATGCGTCAACAGTGAGTTCATCATGTTGCGCAACATCGCTTGGCGATGTGAAGAGGTCCGATTCAGTTTACGAAGTCCATGTCCGTGTCGCATTTTGATTTCCTTTCTTTATTGATCGGCAGCCGTACCAGGTACTGCCGACTTGCGATCAAACTGGCAGAGCCAGGATTGATGATTAGTGCTTATCCAAACCAGCTGGGGGCCAGTTGTCCAATTTCATACCCAAAGTCAAACCGCGGGAGGCCAAGACTTCCTTGATCTCGTTCAATGACTTGCGACCAAGGTTAGGTGTCTTCAACAACTCGTTTTCGGTGCGTTGAATCAAATCACCGATGTAATAGATGTTTTCGGCCTTCAAGCAGTTGGCCGAACGCACCGTCAACTCGAGCTCATCGACTGGGCGGAGCAGGATCGGGTCGAAAGGCTCATTGCCAGACCCACCGGCTGCTTCACCAAACACGCCTTCAACGCCACCCTCCAATTGCGCGAATGCAGCCAACTGATCAACCAGGATCTTGCTGGATGCGCGCACTGCTTCCTCGGGGCCAATCGCGCCATTGGTTTCAATCTCAATGACCAGCTTGTCCAAGTCTGTGCGCTGCTCAACGCGAGCGCTTTCCACGGTGTAGCTCACCCGACGCACGGGCGAGAATGAGGCATCAAGAACAATGCGGCCAATCGAACGCATGTGGTCTTCGATGTTGCGCACATTGCCCGGTACGTAACCACGGCCCTTCTCGACCTTGATCTGCATGTCTAGCTTGGCGCCTGCACCCATGGTCGCAATCACGTGCTCTGGGTTCACGATCTCGACATCATGCGGTGTCTGAATATCGGCAGCAGTAACCACGCCTTCGCCATCCTTGCGCAAGCTTAAGGTGACTTCATCGCGGTTGTGCAATTTGAAAACCACGCCCTTCAGATTCAAGAGCAACCCGACCACGTCTTCTTGGATGCCATCGATGGAGGAGTACTCGTGCAACACGCCAGCAATGACAACTTCCGTGGGCGCATGTCCGACCATGGATGACAGCAAGACACGGCGCAATGCGTTGCCAAGCGTGTGGCCATAGCCACGCTCGAACGGCTCCAAAGTCACTTTGGCTTTGTTGTCGCTGATGGTTTCAACGCTGATGGACTTGGGTTTCAACAAGGGATTCAACATATAACTTCCTTCAATGCCCTCGGCTCGTTACACCGATAAGGCCGACGAAGCAAACCCGAGACACGAAGGTGCCTCGGTAACGAATGCGTGGATTAACGTGAATACAGTTCGACAATCAAGTTTTCGTTGATGTCTGAACCAAACTCATCGCGATCAGGGGTCTTCTTGAACACACCCTCAGCCTTGTCAGCTGCAACTTCCACCCAAGAGGGGAAGCCGTGTTGCTTTGCCAATTCAATGGCTTCCAGCACACGAGCTTGCTTCTTGGACTTCTCACGAACGGCCACGACATCGCCGGCCTTGACAGAGTAGGAGGGAATGTTCACGGACTGACCATTCACTTCCACACCACGGTGAGACACCAACTGACGCGCTTCAGCGCGCGTAGAGGCCAAGCCCATGCGGAACACCACGTTGTCCAAACGAGACTCGAGCAACATCAACAGGTTTTCACCAGTGTTGCCACGGCGGCGGTCCGCTTCAGCGAAATAACGGCGGAATTGGCGCTCAAGCACACCGTACATGCGCTTGACTTTTTGCTTTTCGCGCAACTGCAAACCGTAGTCTGACGTGCGGGCACCAGAAGTCCGGCCATGCTGACCGGGCTTGCTGTCAAATTTTGCTTTGTCTGCGATCGAGCGGCGCGCGCTCTTGAGCAGCAGATCCGTGCCTTCACGGCGGGAGAGTTTGGCCTTGGGGCCTAAGTAACGTGCCACGTTAATTCCTTTTCTATACTGCTGCAACCTATCGTTGCAGGAGCCATAAGTGCGAGCACTTCGGCGGTGGTCTTAAATGAAAAAAGATGCCGAGGTTTTCGCGGCATCTATCGCTGAATCAGCAACCGATTGAGAACAATCAGATGCGACGACGCTTGGGTGGACGGCAGCCGTTGTGAGGCACGGGTGTGACGTCTGAGATCTGGGTGATGCGGATGCCAAGGGCACCCAAAGCACGCACCGATGACTCACGGCCGGGACCAGGACCTTTGATTTCAACTTCCAAATTCTTGATGCCCTGCTCCATTGCAGCGCGTCCAGCCACCTCTGAAGCAACCTGTGCTGCAAAAGGCGTCGACTTGCGTGAGCCCTTGAAGCCTTGGCCGCCAGATGATGCCCAAGACAACGCATTGCCCTGGCGATCGGTGATGGTGATGATGGTGTTGTTGAAAGAGGCGTGCACGTGCGCAATACCGTCTGCAATATTCTTACGGACTTTTTTGCGTACGCGAGCCGCGGCGTTGGATGACTTAGCCATGTGTCTTCTTTCCGATCGAAATTACTTCTTCAACGCTTGGGCGGCACGACGTGGGCCTTTGCGTGTACGAGCATTGGTTTGGGTGCGTTGACCGCGCACGGGCAGTCCACGGCGATGACGGAAGCCACGGTAGCAGCCAATGTCCATCAAACGCTTGATGTTCATCGTGGTTTCGCGACGCAAATCACCTTCAATGGTGAAGCGACCGACGGCTTCACGCAATTTTTCCAAATCACTGTCGTCGAGATCTTTGATCTTCTTTGCGTAGTCAATGCCACAAGCTTCGCAGATGTGGCGTGAACGCGTGCGGCCGATGCCGTAGATAGAAGTCAAGCCGATTTCAGTGTGCTTGTGCGGGGGGATGTTGATACCAGCAATACGTGCCATGGTGTTCCTCTATTGGTCTGATCAGCCTTGACGCTGTTTGTGGCGGGGATCTGTGCAGATCACGCGCACAACACCGTGGCGGCGGATGATTTTACAGTTGCGGCACATTTTTTTGACAGAAGCCGAAACTCTCATGGTTTTCTCCTAAAACGAACTCTTGTGATGCAAAGCATCCGAATGATCTGAATACCGTCCTTCAGTTCAGCGAACCAAAGGCCCCTTGAAATTTGCCTTCTTGAGCAACGACTCGTACTGCTGAGACATCATGTAGTTTTGAACCTGCGCCATGAAATCCATGGTCACAACCACAATGATCAGCAGGGAGGTCCCGCCAAAGTAGAACGGAACGTTGTACTTCAAGATCAAAAACTCGGGCAACAAGCACACGAAGGTGATGTACACGGCTCCAATCAGAGTCAAACGCGCCAAAATCTTGTCGATATAGCGAGCCGTTTGATCGCCAGGCCGGATGCCAGGTACAAACGCGCCGCTCTTTTTCAGGTTGTCTGCCGTCTCTCTGCTGTTGAACACCAACGCGGTGTAAAAGAAACAGAAAAACACAATCGCAGTCGCATAGAAAGCCACATAAATGGGCTGTCCAGGTGACAACGCAGCAGCCAAGTCGCGCAACCACAGGGTGGATTCACCGGTGCTGAACCAACCGACCACAGTCGCAGGCAACAAAATAATGCTGCTCGCAAAAATGGGAGGAATCACGCCCGCCATGTTGAGCTTGAGTGGCAGATGTGAGCTCTGTCCACCGTAGACCTTGTTGCCGACCTGGCGTCTGGCGTAGTTCACCAAAATCTTGCGCTGTCCGCGCTCGATGAACACGACACCGAAGGTCACCAAACACACCACGACCAGGATGAACAATGCAACCAAGATGCTCATTGAGCCGGTGCGCACGAGCTCCGCAAAGCCACCCAACCCGGTGGGCAAGCCTGACGCGATCCCCGCGAAAATCAAAATCGAGATACCGTTGCCAAGGCCACGCTCAGTGATTTGCTCGCCCAACCACATCAGGAACATCGTGCCTGCCGTCAAACTGACGACAGCTGTCACTCGGAAACCGATGCCGGGTGCTATCACCAGACCAGCGGTCCCTTCGAGGGCCAGTGCAATACCCAAAGATTGGAAGATGGCCAACGCCACCGTGCCGTAACGTGTGTACTGCGTGATCTTGCGGCGACCGGCTTCACCCTCTTTTTTCAGCGCCTCAAATGCAGGGACAACATACGTCATCAACTGCATGATGATGCTGGCCGAGATGTAAGGCATGATGCCGATGGCAAACACGGTGAAACGAGACAAAGCGCCGCCGGAAAACATATTGAACAAGTTCAATATGCCGCCTTGCTGCCCTTTGAAAAGCTGTTCCAACTGCGCAGGGTCAATCCCAGGCACAGGAATATGTGCACCAATGCGATAGACGATCAAAGCCAACAACAAAAACAACAACCGGCGACCCAGGTCGCCGTAGTTGCCTTTGCTGTTCTGACTATTCAGTGTTGCCACGCTTTACCTTTGCACCGAGTCTCTTTAGGCTTCGATTGAGCCACCAGCGGCTTCAATCGCGGCGCGTGCACCAGCGGTGGCGTTGATGCCCTTGAGCTTCACAGCCTTGCTGATTTCACCAGTCTTCACGACCTTGACCTTTTTCACCAACTCGCCGATCAGACCAGCTGTCTTCAAAGTCAGCATGTCGACTTCGCTGGCTTCCAAGCGCGCCAAGTCGGTGAGGTTGACTTCGGCGTTCAATGCCAACAAGTGCGACTTGAAACCACGCTTGGGCAAGCGGCGGTGCAAAGGCATCTGACCGCCTTCGAAGCCCACTTTGTGAAAGCCGCCAGCGCGGGATTTTTGACCCTTGTGGCCGCGACCTGCTGTTTTGCCAAGGCCGGAGCCAATGCCACGACCCACGCGACGCTTGGCGTGTTTGGCGCCTTCGCCAGGTTGAATGTTATTGAGTTCCATGTCTCGTGCTCCGCTCAGATCACCTTGACCAGGTAGGCAATTTTGTTGATCATGCCGCGCACAGCTGGGGTGTCTTCCAGTTCACGCACACTGTTGAGCTTGCGCAAACCCAAACCACGAACGGTGTCGCGGTGATCGGCACGGCAGCCGATGGGACTTTTCACAAGCTGAACTTTGACTTTTTTGGTATCGCTCATAGCGCAGCCCTTAATTGAAGATTTGCTCAACCGTCAAACCGCGCTTGGCGGCCACTTCGGCTGGCGTCGTCAAGTTATTCAACGCGTTGATGGTGGCGCGGACCAAGTTATAGGGGTTTGAGGTGCCATGACTCTTGGCCACAACGTCAGTGATACCCACAACTTCGAAAACCGCGCGCATTGGGCCACCAGCGATGATGCCCGTGCCCTTAGCAGCAGGCAACAGCATCACACGGGCTGCACCATGCTCACCGTGAACGGCGTGCGTCACAGTCCCGTCTTTCAGTGCCACCTTGGAAATGTTGCGGCGAGCCGCTTCCATTGCCTTTTGAACACCGACTGGCACTTCGCGCGCCTTGCCTTTACCCATACCCACGCGGCCGTCACCGTCACCCACCACAGTGAGAGCAGCAAAAGCCATGATGCGACCGCCCTTCACCACTTTGGTGACGCGATTCACAGCGATCATTTTCTCGCGCAGACCGTCTTCAGGAGCGTCGCTCTTTGCGTTAGCCATCATTTTTGCCATGTTGTGCTCCTGATTTAGAACTGCAAGCCGGCTTCACGCGCGGCTTCAGCCAGTGCCTTGACACGACCGTGAAAGGCAAAGCCTGAACGGTCAAATGCCACCTGCTCCACACCTGCTGCCTTGGCGCGTTCAGCGATACGCTGACCGATCAATGCTGCTGCGGACGTGGTGCTGCCTTTGCCAACGGCACCCAATTGGGTGCGCACTTCGGCTTCGGCGGTGGAGGCAGAAGCCAACACTTTGGTGCCACAGCCGGAAATCACACTGGCGTAAATGTGCAAATTTGTGCGATGCACTGCCAAGCGAGCCACACCCTGGTTCGCAATGCGAGCACGGGTTTGGCGGGCCCGGCGCAGACGTTGTTCTTTCTTCGTCAACATAATCCGGTTCCTTATTTCTTCTTGGCTTCTTTCATCGCCACGCGCTCGTCGGCGTAACGGATGCCTTTGCCCTTGTAGGGCTCAGGAGGACGCACTGCGCGCACTTCGGCGGCCACTTGGCCGACGCTTTGGCGATCAGCACCCTTGATGATCACTTCGGTTTGCGAGGGGCACTCGACCTTGATGCCAGCAGGCATCTCGATCACGACAGGGTGCGAAAAGCCAACGCTGAGGTTGAGCTTGTCGCCCTGGGCTTGGGCACGGTAACCCACGCCAACCAGGCTCAGCTTCTTTTCGAAGCCTTTGCTCACGCCCACAACCATGTTGTTCACCAACTGGCGGAAAGTGCCGCTCAATGCATCCGCTGCCACAGAGTCATCCGCAGGGCTGACGCGCAACACGTCGCCATCGCGAACCACTTGGACCAAGGGATTGCCTTTGAGTTCCAAGGAACCCAATGAACCTTTGACTGCAATGCGGTCACCCAAAACCACCTCAACGCCTGCGGGCACTGCGACGGGAAGCTTACCTACTCGAGACATGTTTTTTCTCCTTCAGTTCAGCTATTAGGCGACGTAGCACAGCACTTCACCGCCGACACCGGCAGCGCGCGCTTTGCGATCAGTCATGACACCACGAGGCGTCGTCACGATGGCAACACCCAAGCCGTTCATCACCTGGGGGATGGACTTGGTGCCACGGTAGACGCGCAAACCTGGACGACTGACACGCTCGATGCGCTCAATCACAGGGCGACCTGCGTAGTACTTCAAAGAAATTTCCAACGTGGCTTTGCCGCCTTCGCTGGTCACTCGGAAATCGTCGATGTAACCCTCATCCTTCAACACTTGGGCAATGGCTTGCTTGAGTTTTGAAGCGGGCAATGCAACGGTCGCTTTTTCAACCATTTGCGCATTGCGAATGCGGGTCAACATATCAGCGATAGGATCACTCATACTCATGTTTGTTCTCCTACGGCTTACCAGCTGGCCTTGGTGACACCAGGAATGTCACCACTGAAAGCCAACTCGCGGATTTTGCTGCGGCCCAGACCAAAGAGGCGGAAAGTACCGCGGGGACGCCCAGTGATTGCACAACGTGCACGCTGGCGCGTGGGGTTGGCGTTGCGGGGCAGCTTCTGGAGCTCGAGGCGAGCTGCCATGCGCTCGTCATCGGAGCGCTTGGCGTCGTTGGCCACAGCCTTGAGTTCGGTGTACTTACTGGCGAACTTTTGTGCCAACTTGGCACGCTTGAGTTCACGCTGGAGCAATGATTGTTTAGCCACGCGTCACCTCAGTTCTTAAAGGGAAAACGGAACGCTGACAACAAGGCTTTTGCCTCTTCGTCAGATTTGGCCGTGGTCGTGATGCTCACGTTCAGGCCACGCAAAGCGTCAACTTTGTCGTACTCGATCTCAGGGAAAATGATCTGTTCTTTGACGCCAACGTTGTAGTTGCCGCGGCCATCAAAAGAACGACCCGAGATACCACGGAAGTCACGCACACGGGGCAATGCCACCGTGACGAAACGATCCAAAAATTCGTACATGCGGTCGCCACGCAGGGTGACCATGCAGCCGATGGGCTGACCTTCACGAATTTTGAAACCCGCAATCGCCTTGCGAGACACCGTCACCACAGGCTTTTGACCTGCAATCTTGGTCAAGTCAGCGACCGCGTGGTCCATGACCTTTTTGTCTGCAACGGCTTCACCAACACCCATGTTCAGGGTGATTTTGGTGATGCGAGGCACTTCCATGACTGACTTGTAGCCAAACTGCTCCATCAGAGCAGGCGCCACTTTGTCTTTATAAATTTGTGCAAAACGTGTCATGTTTAAGCCACCTTGATTTCTTCACCGCTGGACTTGAAGACGCGCACTTTCTTGCCGTCTTCCAGCGTTTTGATGCCAACGCGGTCAGCCTTGCCAGACGTCGCGTTGTAGATCGCGACGTTGGACTGGTGAATGGCAGCCGTCTTTTCGACGATGCCACCCTGAACACCAGCCATGGGGTTTGGCTTGACATGCTTCTTCACGAGGTTGACACCCTCAACCAGGAGACGCGAGTCGTCCAAACGCGACAAAACCTTGCCACGTTTGCCCTTGTCACGTCCTGCAATCACGATGACTTCGTCACCTGAGCGAATTTTGTTCATATCGTCCGCCTCTTACAGAACTTCGGGCGCCAAAGACACGATCTTCATGAACTTCTCGTTGCGCAGTTCACGCGTAACGGGGCCGAAGATGCGAGTGCCGATAGGCTCCAGCTTGGCGTTCAGCAACACTGCTGCGTTGCCGTCGAACTTGATCAATGCACCGTCAGGACGACGGATGCCCTTTGCCGTGCGCACCACAACGGCGCTGTACACCTCGCCTTTTTTGACGCGGCCACGGGGAGCAGCTTCTTTGATGCTCACTTTGATAATGTCGCCAACAGATGCATAGCGGCGCTTAGAGCCACCGAGCACCTTGATGCACATCACGGACTTAGCACCCGTGTTGTCAGCAACATCGAGTCGAGATTGCGTTTGAATCATTTGTTGTTTCCCAACTTGAACAATCATCCTCACCATGAGGGCGATCAATCAGTCTTGGGCCCGTCGTTGCCTGTTGGGTTGCTGTTTGCAACTTTCACCAGACTTCGGTGGGCGGTAGATTTGATTTCTTCGTCGAACCAGGGTGTAGGCAGCCAATAGGCAACCCGCCCAAGAAGAGCGAAGCCGCGTATTCTAGCCCAGAACAAATTCAAGCGTCAACAGACTTGTGTCTTTTTTTCAATGTCGCCAGAAAAAGACAAGCGGCGACCTGCCAATCGCCTCTTCGCAACGATACTTTTCGCCTGACAGGCATTTTCGGAGGGGCAACTCAGTGAGCAAAGAGAACATTCAACTGGCATTTATTGGCGGCGGAAACATGGCTGGCGCCATCATCGGCGGCTGCGTGCGAAACGGTATCCGTGGTGACCAGATCTTGGTGGTTGATCCGAACGCAGCCAATATTCAGTCGCTGGTCGAGACTTGGGGAGTGCGCGGCTCAACCGACGCTGCCGAGGCCGCCACAGGGCTGCAAGCGGCCACATTGGTGGTTTGGGCGGTCAAGCCCCAGGTGTTCAAAGAGGTCGCGCTGGCAGACCAACCGTTCTTCAGCCCCCAGGCGCTCCACCTGAGCGTCGCGGCGGGTGTCACATGTGCCAGCATCAGTGACTGGCTCCAGAGCGAGAACATTGTCAGAGCGATGCCCAATACCCCTGCCCTCGTCGGCGCCGGGGCTACGGCGTTGTTTGCCATGCCAAGCGTGTCCTCGATCGACAAGTCGCTGGTCGGAACAGTTTTGGAATCGACGGGTCTGATTTTGTGGGTGGATCACGAAGCGCTA
>JALQVJ010000009.1 GCA_023260355.1 Burkholderiaceae bacterium
AACAACTACGCGCCCACTGTCACAGAGCCTCCAAGATCAACTGGTCGGGAGCATCAATGTTAGTTGGACCGGGCCAGCTCTCAAGCCGTCAGAACGAGCGATGTCTGATGTCAGGCCGACTGGCCGCAAAGACAAGCGGACGCTTGAATCACACAGCGCGTTGCCCCATCACTTGCCTGAGGACACGCCCCGCGTGCTTGGCGCTAGCGCCGCGCCAAGCCACCACTTGGTCGGGGCGAATCAGGACCAACGGCGCTTGGTAGAGCGTGTAGAGCGAGGCCAAGGCGGCATCTGCCAGCTGCAAGAGCCGCAAGTCCAACCCTAAGGCTTTGGCCTCTGACTCGAACGCAGCCGCGCTGGGCGGTGCATCGCCCAGCACCAGCAGGGTCCATTCGCTGTGGAATAAGTCGTAAAGCGAGCGTCCATCTGCAAGCCACGCATGCGGTGGTCGCCCGCCGGGTTTGGCGGTGGGTTGGTAGCGATTGGGGTGGTCTTCGGGTGCGGGGCTGCCGTCATCGGCGATGACGGGCGAGCCGTCATAGCGCCCACCAAAGGTGACGCCGGGGATGTTGAACTCTAGGCGGGCGTGGCGGTTGAGGTGCTCTGACGCCAACTGTCGCTCGGCGTCGCCAGCCTCGCTGCGGTCTTCGAGTACGGCGTGCGCTTTGAACATGCCCACCGAGTCGGCAAAGTGGCGCGCGTACTGGGTGTTGCGGATGGCGAGTGGGCGGCGTTCGGCCTCGTAGCTGTCGAGCAGCGCCAAGGGCGCTTGGCCGCGCACGACGCTGGCGAGTTTCCAGCCTAGGTTGACGGCGTCTTCGACCGCTGTGTTGTAGCCCAGCCCGCCGGTCGGGGTGAACAGGTGCGCGGCGTCGCCAGCAATGAACACGCGCCCGCCGCCAAAGCGATCGGCTACCAGGGCGTGTCCGGCCAGCCAAGTGCGCATGGACAAGATCTCGATGTCGATGTCTGCGCCCATGGCTTGGGCGAAGACCCGTTTGGCGTCGTCGGGCGTCCATTGGTCGGCGTCTTCGTCGGCGTGTACCGCTGCATGGAAAGCGAACTCGTTGACACCGTCGACCGAGGCCATGAAAGCGCGCCGTTGGTGGTTGACGGCGACGTACATCCATGCCTTTTTGGCTTGCAGTTGGGCATGAAAGTCAGGCGCCCGCAGATAAATGGCGAGCATCTTGCCGCCCATGAACTCGCGCTGAATGCCGCTCTCGCCGCCCCATGCAATGCCCAAAGTGCGCCTGACCATGCTGCGCGCGCCGTCTGCGCCCACCAAGAACTGGGCACGCACCGACAGGGGTGCATCGGCGCCCTCGGGCTGCAGCTGTGCGGTGACCCGATCGCCATGGTCCTGAAAGGCCGTGAGGCTGCAACCGAATCGGATGTCGACGCTGGGGCAGGCCTTGGCGTGGCGCAACAAGACTTGCTCGACGAACTTTTGTGAGACGCGGTGTGGCAACTCGGCCGCGCTCCAGTCACCAGACATCGACTTGATTTGCACCATGGCCTGCGCGGCGGTGGGCAACTCGATGCGGGCGAGTTCGTGCTGGGTGTAGCGCGTGAAGTAGGCGATGTCGGTGGGGTGATCGGGCGGCAGGCCCATGGCGCGGATTTCATGGGCAAAGCCCAAGCGCCGAAAGTGCTCCATGGTGCGCGCCTGCGTGGCGTTGGCCTGCGGGTTGAACGCCGTGTCTGGCTTGCTGTCGACCAGCAGACATCGCACGCCACGCTTGCCCAATTCAATGGCCAGCATGAGCCCACACGGGCCGCCGCCGGCGATGAGTACATCGGTGTCGATCGCTGAGGTGCTGGAGTGTTTGGGGTTCATGCAGTAAGCTTTTTGTGACGATTGCGAGATTAGCAAAACCGGGCGCCAACGCAGTGCTCGACAAGACACACCTGAGTCACACCAATCCAGCCACTTCAACCCAGCCAGTTCACCCCAACGCCATGCAAAACCTGAACGCCAACAACATCACCCAAGCGGTGCTGGACAGCCTTGCCAACACCTCGGACCCGAGGCTCAAGGAGATCATGTCCAGCCTGGTGCGCCACTTGCACGACTTTGCGCGCGAGGTAAACCTCACCGAAGCGGAGTGGTTCAAGGGCATTGAGTTTTTGACGGCGTGCGGTCACATGACTGACGACAAACGACAGGAGTTCATCTTGCTGTCCGATGTGTTGGGGCTGTCGATGCTGACCGTGGCACTGAACAACGACAAGCCCGCTGGCTGCACCGAGGCGACGGTGTTTGGGCCTTTTCATGTGGAGAGCGCGCCCGAATACGCCTTGGGCGACAACATCGCCAACGGCGCCAAGGGCGTGCCATGCCATGTGTAGGGCACGGTGCGGGGCCTGTCTGGCGAGCCCGTTGCGGGCGCGGTGTTGGATGTGTGGCAGTCAGATGACGAGGGCCTGTACGACGTGCAACACCCCGGCATCGACCATGCACAGGCGCGCGGCGTGTTGCGCGCCGATGCGACCGGGCGCTTTCACTTCAGGTCAATCTTGGCGGTGCCTTACCAAGTGCCCCATGACGGGC
Source organism: Burkholderiaceae bacterium (assembly GCA_023260355.1). Classification (GTDB taxonomy): domain Bacteria; phylum Pseudomonadota; class Gammaproteobacteria; order Burkholderiales; family Burkholderiaceae_C; genus RS62. The sequence continues at coordinate 2,555 of JALQVJ010000009.1, forward strand.
CGGTGGGCCAGATGTTGGAGGCCACGGGGCGCCACCCTTGGCGGCCGGCGCACTTGCATTTCATGATCCAAGCGCCGGGATACGAGACCCTGATCACGCATGTGTTCAGAGACCGCAGCGCGTACTTGGACTCGGACGTGGTGTTTGGCGTGCGCGAGTCGCTGGTGTGCGACTGGACCGAACAGCCTGATGGCAGCTATGCGATGGCTTTCGATTTTGTTTTGAACCCATTGCCGTCGGCGCCCAAAGGCGCAGGGGCGGCTTGAGCCATGAGTGCGGCACGGACCCCTGCATTCATCCAAGCCAGCGATGTGGATGGCCGCATGGATTGGGCCGGCGCAGTGGCGGCATTGCGCGCTGGGCACCAGCGCCCCAAGGCTCAGGTCGCCGATG
>JALQVJ010000016.1 GCA_023260355.1 Burkholderiaceae bacterium
AGACCCCTTGCAAGTCGCATTGCCATATGGTGTGCTGAACTTTCCCAGCGCCGTTGGCGCCAATGACACCACGATGGACATCACATTGGTGGGAGATACAGATGCTGGAGGGTGCATCGTCTTGGCGTCCATTGATACGGCGGCGGCACCAGTGGCCTGGCAGCTATCGAACGGCGCATCGAGTTGTGACAAGGACCAAACCGGCGTTTGAGCGGCCCTCGCGTGAGACGGCAACGGGCCTGCGGATTGGGTTCAATGCCGGAATGCGCGTCTCGCGCCATAGACGAAAAGCAGGGTCGCCATGATGCCGGAAACATCGCCGATCACCATTGACCAGGTGGCTTGCATGAACGAATAAACCGGCTGATGTTCTATGAACACCAGCACTTGTGAACCAACCGAGGAAATGAGACTGGCACCGATGGCCAAGACTGCTAGGTGATAAGCCGACAGCCGAGACAGGTCGTCGCTCAACCGATGGCGTTGGAGGTAGTGGTTGATGAACACGTAGGGCAGGACAAGCCAAAACACGTTGTTCAACAGCCACCAGACGCTTTGGATGCTGTTGCCTACCTGTAAATCCAATGCGAGGCGTCCGATAAAAATACCCAATACACCCCAGCCTCTCCCGATCAGCATCCCTAAAAATTTCATCCCCGCAGGGACAAACAGAATGCTCACCATGGGAAGAAAGTCGAAAGTTCCCATCACCTGCACCTGAAATTGAAAGAGCAAAAAGTAGCTCAGTCCAAAGAACAGTGTGACGATGAGTGCAGATATTGGCGACTTCATGGCGGGGTGTCTGGGATGAAATTCAGGGGCGCAAAACCATTGTCGAAACAGTCCCTTGTGGGAAGCTTACGGTGACCCGCTCCAATGCCCGGATCACAAGGGCGCACCAACAAAGGCCCGCAGGTCAAGCCACCCAATGCCCGCTCTTGCCGCCTTTTTTACCGCCTTCTTCTTCTTCAATTTCATCAGCCATGTGTTTACCCTACTTTCTTTGAATGTCGCCGATC
>JALQVJ010000058.1 GCA_023260355.1 Burkholderiaceae bacterium
CGCACGCTGCGCAAACACGCTATTGAGATCGGAGCCACCCCACTCAAGCGGCTGTCCACCAGCCGAGTTGGGGATGCGCGCAGAAAACGACATATCTGAGCGCGCGGTGGCGACGCCCAACTCTGCAAACAGCGCAATCAAGCCGGGATAGGTTCTTTCGTTGAACACCAAAAAGCCGGTGTCGACGCCGTAAGTCACATCTCCCAACTCTGTCGGCAAGGTCACATCGACCGTGTGCGCGTGACCACCGAGACGCGCATCCCGCTCGAATAGGGTCACATGCGCCTGACCTCGCAAGTGGTGCGCGGCAGACAGTCCAGAGACGCCGCTGCCAACAATCGCGACACGCCGGGTCATCGCATATCCCCGACGGCGGTTTGCTGAGGGCACCCCTCAGGGACCAACGACCTAGACAAACTGTTTAAAACCATCATAATCCTGATATATAGGCTGACGAAGAGCCTGTTTTGATGCATTATTAGAGCCGAAATTAAATTTGTCTAGAACAAAATGGAAAATCCGACCAACCCACCACCAAGCCAAGCGCTCCACATTGCCGAGGTTGAACGCGAGACAGGTTTGAGCAAAGACCTTCTGCGTGTGTGGGAGCGCCGTTATGGATTTCCACAACCGCTGCGCGATGCCAACGACGAACGCGTCTATCCGGTGGACCAAGTCCAGCGCCTCAGAACCCTGAAAAGGTTGATTGACCAGGGGTTGCGTCCTAGACATATTGTGGGCCTGCCAGCCGATGAACTCGCGCGGCTGGCCAGTCCGAGCGTCTCCGAGCGCGCCGCCAACGACCCATCTGTGTTGCCGATGCAACTCCAAGGGCACTGGAAGGCCATCAAGGGCCACCAAGCCGAGCAGCTCAAGCAAGCGCTCTTGCGAGATCTGGCCAAGCTGGGCGTCATGGGATTCATCACTGACGTGGTGTCTCCACTCAACGACGCTGTGGGTGAAGGCTGGGTGCAGGGCAACATCGAAGTGTTTGAAGAGCACCTCTATACCGAGACAGTTCAGGGCGTGATGCGCTACGCGATCAACAACATCCAGTCGAATCAAGACAGCAGCCGGCCAGTCGTGCTGTTGACGACGCTGCCAAGCGAACCCCACAGCTTGGGGTTGCTCATGGCTGAGGCGGCACTGAGCTTGAGCGGCGCGCGTTGCGTCGCGCTGGGTCCACAGACGCCTGTGCACGACATCATCCGTGGCGCTGCTGCGCACAAGGCCGACATCGTGGCGTTGAGTTTTTCGACACACCCCACTGCCAAGAGTGTGCAGGACGGGCTGGCTGCCGTCCGTGCTGAATTGCCCGATGGCATTCGTATCTGGGTGGGAGGATCGCATCCCGCACTCGATAACATTCGGACCGCTGGCATCGAATCGATGTCCGGCCTCCACGACATCGACCTCGCCATCCAAGACTGGCGCGACAAACACGCAGCTTGACCTCCGTCTGTGCGGGCTCTGCTCGCCGGCAGTCGGCGAATCCTCGCGCGTGCAACGCCGCCTCGGGCGAAGCGACTGGTCTAAGGCGATCCATGCGAGCCACAGCCGCGCGCGATTTGCCGCCTGCCTGGGCCGCCGCGCACAAGGTGGAGGCAGCCGCCCGATCAAGTCTTGAGCCAGGCGTTCGCGACCAAGTGCTCTGGTGCGATGGGTTCGCGCCCCAATACATCACGCCACGTGGACACTGGAGCGACGTTGTCACTGCCCAGCATGGCCAAGGTCTCTGAGCACCAAGGCACGCCGGGCACAGCGTCCCCCATCCTCGCACTGAGCCGCGTCAGCGCCATCGGCAGGGGCCACACCCAAGCCCCTGGCTTGCCGAGTTGCTGGCGCAGGCTGGCAATCCAGTCACTCATGCCAATTTCGTGTGCACCGACAGCCTCGACCACACCTTGTACATGGGCGTGCTCGCCCAACAGTCGGGCGATGCCGTCGGCGACATCTTGCACCGCAACAGGTTGCACCCGCGCGGTCGTCATGGGCATGGGCAAAATCAACAATGGCGTCTGCGCCAGTGCCATGAATAGTGCGGAGCTCGCACCGCCTCTGCCAAAGACCACGCTGGGTCTTACAACCGCGGCGCTCAGCTCGGTGCTCTGGGCCAATGTCAACAAACTGTCATCGGCCGCGCACTTGGTTTGCGCATACACCGTATGTGAGCCCGCCACGCCGAGTGCAGACACTTGCACCACGCGCTTGACACCGCTTTGCGCACACGCCTGCCACAAGGCTTTGGGGGTCAACTCATGCACGTGGCGAATGGGGCGCGAACGGCTGTCGCGCAACACGCCAATCGCGTTTACCACGGCATCTATGCCTTGGAGGCGAGGCAACCAAACCTCTGGGCTGGTATCGGCAGCATAGTCAATCGGCACATCCTGTGGACTTCGAACTCGCCGCGCAGAAACACCCCGCACAACTTGATGGCCGTCGCGAATCAAACTTTGCTCGACTCTTGAACCGATGAATCCATTCGCACCACATACCAACACGCGCATTTCGCAATCCTTTCGAGGGCCTCAGGGCAATCAATCCGCTAAAACATCCAAGACGTCAGATTGAAACTCTCGCCGGTAAATCACGGTGACAACCAACAGGGTCGCAACCATGAACGCTGCAGGCGAAAAGAACCAACCAATGACGGCAAAGCTCATGTAGTAGGCGCGCAAGCCGCTGTTAAACGACTCTGCAGCCAGCCCGACCAAGCGGCTGGCGCGCTGCACGTGAACGTTTCTTTCAAACTTGCCTTGCTCGAAATCTTGCGCGGGCGGCATGGCGCCAATGGCCAATGCAACGAACGTGTGAAGTCGCATCGACCAGGAAAACCGGAAAAACGCATAAATAAATATGCCAACCAACAGCAGCACCTTGGCATCAAACAACATCACCGGGGTGGGTTGAGAGAACGGCATTTCACTGACCAACTCATTGGCCTTGTCAGTCACACCCAACAGCGCGAACAAGCCCCCCACCACGATGATCGAAGCTGAGGAAAAAAAAGCAGGGGTCGCAGATAACGCTTGGGTGATGATGCCATCGAGCATGCGCGGGTCCCTAAAGGACGTCTGCAAAAGCCAATAGCGCCGGTACTGGTTGGTTCTCGCAAGCAGCGTCGAACCACCCGCGTGTCCGCGCTCTGCGTACCACGCGTACCCGAGCCAACTCAAAAAAAACAAGGCAAGCGCAGCCCAGTCTAAGGGCGGCATCAAATTCCAAATGTTCATGTTTGGATGCTAGCCTAAAACACTTGCACGCCACAAACAAAAAGGCCAACGGTTTGCGCCGTTGGCCTCATGGCGCACCGCTCCGTGCGCGTGTGTCAAGCGTTGCGATCAGTTGGCGTTGGCGCGCTTGGCCCAAGCCAAAACCCGAGCGCCGTAGGCCTTGGCCATATCCAAGTCTTCCATCGGGATATCTGCCGCAGGGCTGGTGGGACCGACTTGCGCCATGACGCCACTATTGGAACCCAAGCGGTTCACCTGGCCGTCATTTCGCTCAGGTTGACCGACCCAGACCATGCCGTGTTGCATCGCGAGGGTGATGAAGTACTGAATGGTGGACAACTTGTCTCCGCTGGGAGATGCCGAAATCGTGAAGCCACCCGCAAGCTTGTCTCGCCATGCACCAGCAAACCAGCGCTTGGAGCTCATGTCTGCGAATTTCTTGAACTGCCAGGACGCCATCCCCATGTAGGTAGGTGACCCAAAGATGACGGCGTCAGCAGCGTCGAGCTGGTTCCAGTTTTCCTCACTGATATCGCCATTTGCATCAATCGCGATCAAATCCGCTTCAGCGCCTTGCGCCACGAATTCAGCGACACGCTGTGTATGCCCGTATCCAGAGTGGTAAATCACCACAGTCTTTGTCATTTCATTTCCTCTTCAACACGCAACAAACCGTTGCAAAAACTGATCGGCGCTTAGGGCGCCAAATCAAACCAAATCAATTCCGCACCTTGGGGCTCAGTGATGTCGACCTTCGATTCATCAGCGACGAGGAGCGCATCCCCTGCGTGCAACGCTTGGCCACCCGCTTGCAACTCACCCTTGACCAAAAACAAATAGCCTTTGCGGTGCGCAGGAAGCTCTAGTGTGATTGCGTCCTCTGCGTCCAGCAAACCGGCATAAATCCGTGCATCAGCGTTCAACTTGACCACACCACTGCCGCCAACTGGGCTTGCGACCAGGCGCATCTCCCCTTGCTTCGACGCAGGTTCGAAGCGTTGCTGCTCGTACCCAGGAGCCAGTCCACGCTCACTCGGCAAAATCCAAATTTGCAAGAAGTGCGTCACAGCCTCTGCCGCATTGAATTCGCTGTGAACGACCCCTGTCCCCGCCGTCATGCGTTGGACGTCGCCGGGCTCGATCCGTGTTCCGTTGCCCATGCTGTCTTTGTGCGCCAAAGCGCCTGACATCACGTAGCTCACGATTTCCATGTCGCGGTGGGGGTGCGCACCAAAACCCTGCCCTGGTGCGATGCGATCCTCGTTGATCACCCGAAGGTTCCCCCAACCCATGTGGCGAGGGTCGTAATAATCGGCAAATGAAAACGAGTGAAAGCTCTTCAGCCAGCCGTGGTCGGCAAAGCCTCTTTCGTTGGATCTTCTGACTTGAAACATGGTTCACCTCTCGGGTCAATTGTATGAACCGCTCGGTGTGCCTGCGATGCAATCATTCGGATGCTATATTCAAATTTTTCGAATAAATAAAGCACTCCAATGCAAAAGCAAGCCCACTTGTTGACCCCCGAAAATCTCAGCATGCTGTCGGTGATCGACCGCACGGGGAGTTTGGCAGCCGCTGCCCGTGCGTTGAACTTGGTGCCCAGCGCATTGACCTACAGGCTGCGGCAGTTGGAAGACGGTCTGGATGCCCTCTTGGTACAGCGCAGCTCAAAGCGCAGCGCGCTCACGCCTGCAGGGCTCGAACTATTGCGCACGGGCGAACCTGTATTGGAGGAGCTTGATGCGATTGCAAGGCGCGTCAAACGGATCGCCACAGGGTGGGAGCCGGAGCTCGTGATCATTGCCGACGCGTTGATTGACCAACGCGTGCTGCTCGAGCTGTGTCAGACATTTTTGGCGCTCCAATCGCCCACACAGCTGCGACTGGAAAAAGGCACCATGAATGGCACATTGGAATCATTGGTGACGGGCCGCGCTGATCTCGCGTTGGGCGTGTCCAGTGACAACGCTCAATTCGCCGGTATCCAGACGACGCCACTGGGTCAGGTGCCTTTTGTCTTTGCCGTGGCACCCTTTCATCCGCTCGCAGTGCAGGCCGCATCGGGCCGAGTCATCACAGATGGCGACCGCGCCCATCACTTGGCTGTCGCTGCAGCTGACTCAAGCGCGCGCCGCAGCTCAAACGTGCTGGGCGTCGTGGCGGGACAGCCGGTGTTCACAGTCCCCGACATGCAGAGCAAACTTGAGATGCAGTTGGCCGGCGTGGCGTGCGGCTTTTTACCCCTGCCAATCGCGCGCGATCACCTGCTCCATGGACGACTGGTGGAAATCCCATTGAGGCAACATCAACGCAACGCGAAACTATCTGCCGCTTGGCGAGAGGGCGCGGCAACTGCTGGACAAGCCCTCAAATGGTGGTTGAAGCAACTTCAGTCCACAAAGACCCGACGCGCTCTGGTGGGGCATGAATGACCCCTTGCGTCTCCTGCCGACGCCCCACACAAAATGATCGCATTGCCCAACGACAATGGGCGGCACATCTTTTGCCTAAAGCGACCCCAAGCCATGTCTCTCACCCCAATCATTGACCCTTGGTTTTATGCGGTGGCCGTCCCCGCCGTTCTATTACTGGGCATCAGCAAAAGTGGATTTGGCGCAGGTTTTGGGTCTCTTGCTGTGCCCATGATGGCCTTGGTCACCACGGTGCCGATTGCTGCGGCGATTCTGATGCCCGTCTTGTTCGTGATGGACATCTTGGGCATCATTGCCTACCGCCGCGACTTTGACCGCCCTTTGCTCAAGTTCTTGATCCCGGCGGCGCTGGCAGGCGTGTTGGTTGGCGCCTTGACGTTTCATGCGCTGGACGCCAAGACGGTCTCTGGGATCGTGGGTGTATTGACCCTGATCTTTCTGGGCGTGCGCATCCGACAGAGTCGAGGAGTGAACACAGACGCGCTGCCTAGGTGGTTGGGCGGGCTGCTGACAGCGACATCAGGGTTCACCAGTTTTGTCGCGCACGCAGGCGGCCCCCCTGTCAACGCCTACCTGCTGCCCATGCGTCTGAATCCAGTGACCTATACCGCGACAATGGCGTACTTGTTTTTGGTCGTGAACCTCAGCAAATGGATTCCTTACGGGATGCTGGGCTTGCTGAACTGGGAAAATCTGGCGACGGCATTGGTGTTGACACCACTTGCACCAATCGGCGTATGGGTTGGTGTGCGCATGGCCCGCCGCATTGACCCTGCCCTCTTTTACCGCATCGCATATTTGGGCATGGCGCTCACCGGCCTCAAACTGACTTGGGATGGCTGGCTGGCCTGATTCGATTCAAAAGGGTGGGGAATAGGCGCGCGCCCCCAACCACGCAGGCCAAACCGACAGCATCCGCAACAAAATCGGCGATGTCGCCTGACCTCCAGGGTAAGAGCGCCTGAATGCATTCCACTGCGGCCCCGTACAGCAACAAGATCCCGCTCACCCGAGTCAAATTGGACCTCGCCCAATCGGCCCACAACGCTGCGATGGCCAACGCCGCGAATCCCAATGCATGCTGCGCCTTGTCCCAAAACTGAAAGGCTTTGGGCACACTGTCGCCCGGTACCAGCATCAAGACAGTCGCGCAAATCCAAAGGCCGTAAAAGACCCGCTTGCGCAAGCTCAAGCCTCCATTCGCCCGAACTTTCCGGACTCAAAGTCTCGGATCGCCTGCATGATCTCTTCTCGGGTGTTCATGACAAAGGGGCCGTAACCGACCACGGGTTCTTGGATCGGTTGACCCGCAAGCAGCAACACCATCGCATCGGACTCTGGGTGCAATGCGATATCCTCACCCGCGCGCTCAAAGTTGATCACCTGCGCTGGGCCCACGCGCTGACCGCCGACGAGCAAATGTCCCTCAAGGACAACCACTTGGGTGTTCCACCCTGCCGGCACAGCGAGTCGAACCTCTTTGCCCGCATTCAATTTCGCATCGGCCACACACAGCGGCGAGAACGTGTGCGCGGGTCCCTGGTGGTCGCCGAATTGACCACCAATCAAACGCAACGTCCCTGCGTCGTCGGCGAGGTCAATATGCGGCATTTGATTGGCCAGGATGGACTGGTAGCCCGCGGGGGTCATTTTCGACGCAGCAGGCAAATTGACCCAAAGCTGCACCATTTGCAACACGCCGCCTCGGGCAGTGAATGTCGGTGAATGAAACTCTTGATGCAGGATACCGCCACCAGCCGTCATCCACTGCACATCGCCTGGCCCTATGGTGCCACCGCCGCCGCTAGAGTCCTGGTGTGAAACCTCACCGTGGTAAACGATGGTCACCGTTTCAATGCCACGGTGCGGGTGGACACCCACACCCCGAGGCTGTTGCGCCGGCGCAAACTCATACGGACCGGCAAAGTCCAACAGCAAAAAAGGACTGATCGCGTCGGTGTGCTCGTGATACGAGAACAGCGAGCGCACTGGGAAACCGTCGCCCACCCAGTGGCCAGAAGGCGGATCAAATACTCGGCTGACTGATTTCATTGAATGCTCTGCTTGAGTTGGCAATCCTCTATTTTGCGACAGGCCTCGGCATGGGGTCACACAGAGGTCTCAAGCCCCCTGCTCGACAGGGGTGACCCTCTCGGCGTATCGCGGCGATCCGTGGTGCACGGCGACGCCCGAATCAGCTAAGTCAGCGAAGGGGTAGAAACCTGGGGGCAGCCTCAGTCTGAATGCCCCCAAAAGAATCCGCCAAGAAGAGGCCGCGCGCTCGGTTGTGGGGGTGTTGTGCTGCCTCGGTCATCGAAAGCACAGGCGCAAAGCAAACGTCCGTGCCCTCAAACACGTCGCACCAATGGGTTTGGGTATGCGATGCGATTTGATCTTGCAATCGCTGCTTGAGTGCTGGCCACTGAGACTTGTCGTATTGAGATGCGGGGTCGACATCTGTCCAACCCAATTTTTCCAACAACAAGGCATAGAACTGCGGCTCAAGTGCGCCAAGACTGATGTGTCGACCGTCGGAGCACGTGTACACATCGTAAAAAGGCGAGTCGTGAAACGCACTCGGCTCTGGCCCTCCTAGGCCGCCACTGGCAGCCACCCACTGGGCAAGCCCGCCCAATGCAGCCATCGTATCGAGGATTGCGGCATCAACCACACACCCCGCCCCAGTTGCTCTGGCTTGCCACAACGCGCTGACGATCCCAAATGCCATCGCCAAGGCACCACCGGCATCCCCCAACACAGTGGGGGGAATGATGGGGCGCTCGCCGGGACGCGCGGACAGGGAGAGCGCGCCGCTGAGCGCAACATAATTGACATCGTGCCCGGCGGCGTGCGCCAAGGGGCCAGTTTGGCCCCAACCCGTCATGCGTGCATAGATCAAGGTTGGATGTGACACTGCAAACACTTCGGGACCAAGACCCAACCTCTCCATGACGCCAGGGCGATTCCCCTCGATCAGCACATCAGCCGATTCAACCAAGGCTTTGGCCTGTGCCACATGGTCGGCATTTTTAAGGTTGAGCTCGACCACCTGTTTCCCGCGACGAAGCGGATTGCTCGACTCGCTCTTGCCCAAACGCTGATTGACGACACCCGCGCCTGGCCTGGCGATGACGGTGACGTCGGCGCCCATGTCGGCCAACATCCTCGCGCCCAAAGGCCCTGGCCCTATGCCCTCAAATTCGACAACGCGCACGCCACTCAACGGTTTCATTTCCCGAATCCTTCCATTCATTTTGAGGTCACTCAGCAGCCTCCGATTGCAAGGCATCTATCCAGGCCGCAGGTTGCCCTGCGCGACACGGCGTCTGCTCAAAGAGCTCGCTCTAGCTTGAGCAATGCTTCCTTTCGCCAAAGTCCGCCAGCGTAGCCTGTCAACTGGCCACTGGCCCCCATCACGCGATGACATGGCACCACTATCGATAAAGGATTGCGTCCGATGGCCGCACCCACAGCACGTGCCGAATTGGGGCGCCCAAGGCGTTCGGCCAACGCGCCATATGTGGTTGTGCGGGTGGGCTCGATCGACTGGAGGGCGCGCCAGACGCCTTGCTGAAAAGGTGTGCCCATCGAGAGATCCAAAGGGAC
>JALQVJ010000065.1 GCA_023260355.1 Burkholderiaceae bacterium
CGGCGGCGATCAGGGTCTGCAAGTCAACAGGCGAGATCGTTGTGGCGTTCAAAATACTCGGGGTTTTGATGAATGACCCCGGAATTATAGGCACCCCCAATCGGTCACCGGTGTCGCCGGCAAGCGCTGTGCCCTGAAGGGCACGGGCCATGGTGAGGTCTTGCACACGCCGCGTTGCCCCCGGCGTTGCTTTTGGGGCGATGGAGTCGCTCTGATGTGAGTGTGCGCTTACGTATGATTTTGATCCGCGCGTCTTGGTCGTTCAAACGGGGCAGGCGGGGCGGGCTTTGCATCGCTACCACAGATTGATACCCTGACTGTGCCCGTGTTAGAATAGCGGGCTCGGTCAATGGTGGCCGGGGATCATTTTTTGAGGTTGTCCATATGTACGCGGTCATAAAAACCGGTGGCAAGCAGTATCGCGTTGCCGTCGGCGAGAAGATCAAAGTAGAACAGATTGCTGCGGACGTGGACCAAGAGATCGTGTTGGATCAAGTTTTGGCTGTCGGTGAAGGCAGTGAAATCAAGATCGGCGCCCCCTTGGTTGACGGTGCTGCGGTGAAAGCCAAAGTTGTTTCTCACGGTCGTGGTGAGAAGGTTCGCATTTTCAAGATGCGTCGCCGCAAGCACTACCAGAAACGCCAAGGCCATCGTCAAAACTTTACCGAGTTGGAAATCAGCTCGATCAATGTGTAAGGAGTAAAAAACCATGGCACAGAAGAAAGGCGGCGGCTCCACGCGAAACGGGCGCGATTCCAAGCCCAAGATGCTCGGCGTGAAAGCCTTTGGTGGTCAGTTGGTCACAGCTGGTTCCATCATCGTGCGCCAGCGCGGCACCAAATTCCACGCTGGCAACAACGTCGGCATGGGCAAAGACCACAGCTTGTTCGCGACCGTTGACGGTCACGTGAGCTTTGAAGTCAAAGGCGCTTTGAAGCGTCACATGGTCAACATCACCCCCGCGTGATGATTTGATCGCGCGAATGCGCTGACTTCCAAAGGCCCGTCAACGCGGGCCTTTTGTTTTTTTGAAATACATCAGGCGATCCAACCTGGATCTAGAATCCCATCATGAAATTTGTTGACGAAGCGACCATTGAAATTGCTGCAGGTGACGGCGGTAACGGCTGCGCGTCGTTTCGTCACGAGAAGTACAAAGAGTTCGGTGGCCCGGATGGTGGCGATGGTGGGCGTGGTGGTCATGTTTGGGCGTTTGTTGACCCCAATATGAACACGCTGATCGATTACCGCTACACGAGACACTTCGAGGGCAAGCGCGGGCAGCATGGGATGGGCTCCGACATGTACGGTGCCAAAGGCGAAGATGTTGAATTGCGATTGCCAGTCGGTACCGAGATCTATGATGCGGAAACCGACGAGCTGTTGTTTGAGTTGCTGGTTCCCGGTGAGAAAGTGCTCATCGCGAAAGGCGGTGACGGTGGTTTTGGCAACTTGCATTACAAGAGTTCAACAAACCGCTCTCCGCGCCAGAAAACGATGGGCCATCCCGGTGAAAAGAAAAGTCTGCGTCTGGAGTTGAAGGTGTTGGCGGACGTGGGGTTGTTGGGTATGCCCAATGCGGGCAAGTCCACATTGATTGCCGCCGCGTCAAACGCGCGCCCCAAGATCGCAGACTACCCGTTCACGACGCTGTATCCCAACCTGGGTGTGGTCCGGGTGGCGCCGGAGAAGAGTTTCGTGATCGCGGACGTGCCCGGCTTGATCGAGGGTGCATCCGAGGGCGCCGGGTTGGGGCACCAATTTTTGCGGCATTTGCAACGCACAAGGCTGCTGTTGCACGTCGTTGATGCTGCGCCATTTGACGAGAGCGTCGACCCAGTGGCCCAAGCCAAAGCGATCGTCAACGAACTCAAAAAATACGACCAAACGCTGTACGAGAAGACGCGTTGGTTGGTGCTCAACAAGCTGGACATGGTCCCCGAGGATGAGCGAGCCGCGCGTGTCAAAGACATCGTCAAGCGTCTCAAGTACAAAGGGCCAGTGTTTGAAATATCGGCCTTGACACGCTGGGGTGTTGAGACCTTGATGCTCAACGTATACGAAGCGGTTGCCAAGGTGCAGCGCTCCGAACAACCCGTGGATGAGGCTGATATCGATCCGCGGTTTGATGAGCGAGAAGACCCCCGATTCGCTCCCAAGTAAATCACGTTTTAGCCCCATATGCCGCACACCCATGTTTTGCGCCAAGCCCGCCGCGTGGTGGTCAAGGTTGGCTCCAGTCTGGTTACCAACGATGGACGAGGACTCGACGAGCAGGCCATTGCCCAGTGGTCTGAGCAACTCGCCGCACTGGTCAATCAGGGCAAAGAGGTGGTCATGGTCAGCAGCGGGGCAGTTGCTGAAGGCATGAAGCGACTGGGATGGCCATCCCGGCCCAAAGTCTTGCATGAACTGCAAGCGGCAGCGGCGGTTGGACAAATGGGCTTGGTTCAAATGTACGAGACCAAGTTGCGCAGCCACGGGGTGCGCAGCGCGCAAGTTCTCTTGACGCATGCCGATTTGGCCGACAGAGAGCGCTATTTGAACGCGCGCTCCACTTTGATGACTTTGCTGGACCTCAAGGTGGTGCCTGTGATCAACGAGAACGACACCGTGGTCACGGATGAAATCAAGTTCGGGGACAACGACACATTGGCCGCTTTGGTCGCGAACTTGATCGAAGCCGATGTGCTGATCATCTTGACCGACCAGGTGGGCATGTACACCGCAGACCCTCGATCCAACCCCGGCGCGGAATTTGTCAGCTTGGCCAAGGCCGGTGACCCCGCGCTCGAGACCATGGCGGGCGGCGCGGGATCAGGGATCGGCAAAGGCGGCATGATCACCAAAGTGTTGGCGGCCAAACGGGCTGCAAACTCGGGTGCGAGCACGGTGATTGCATCTGGGCGCGAGCCCAACGTCTTGCTGCGATTGAGCGCAGGCGAAGCCATTGGCACCTGCTTGCTCGCCCAGACGCCCAAGTCCCAGGCGCGAAAGCGCTGGATGGCCGACCACCTGCAGCTGCGAGGGGCAGTGCGCATCGACGATGGTGCCGTGTCCAAGGTCGTGAAAGAGGGCAAAAGCCTCTTGCCCATCGGTATGGTCAGCGTGATTGGTGACTTCACGCGGGGCGATGTGGTCGCCATACAAGACGTGAATGGGCGTGAGGTTGCGCGCGGCTTGGCCAACTACGACAGCGCGGAGGCGCGTTTGATCTGCAAAAAATCGAGCGCCCAGTTAAGCGAAGTGCTCGGTTTTGTCTCAGAGCAAGAGATGATCCATCGCACCAACTTGTTGGTGACCGCCCCCACGCTGTGAGGCGGATCAGGCGACGTATCGCCTGATCAGGAAGGGTGTCCAGGATCGGGGTCGAACGATGCCCCGGGCGGTAACTCGATGTGGTGTTGTGGCACCAACTTGCTGCGCAACGAGCCCTCAGATTTGGGACGCGGGTTGCCGCGCAAGTACCGGTTGGTTTGGTCTTGTCTGGGCAAGTGCTTGGACAGCTCTGTGAGGGCCATCTGATACACGCCGCGCTTGAACTCGATCACGACATCGAGCGGCACCCAGTAGTCATGCCAGCGCCACGCGTCAAACTCAGGATGGTCGGTGGCTCTCAAATTGAGGTCCCAGTCGTGTCCTACCAATCGCAGCAGGTACCAGATTTGCTTTTGCCCACGGTAGTGCCCACGGGACTCTCTGCGCACA
>JALQVJ010000196.1 GCA_023260355.1 Burkholderiaceae bacterium
CTCGCGCCTGAGTCTGTTGATCTGACTGAGGGCAAACCGTCTACCCAAGACTCGTGGAAGTTGGCCGACCTGCAAGTCCGCTTGCCGCAAGGCCAAGTGCTGGGTACACCTCAAACACGCGCCCTCGAGCGGGGTGACACCGTTTGGATTGAGGGCCCGTCAGGCTGCGGCAAATCCACCTTGCTGCGCACACTCGCCGGTGTCTGGCCATGGTATTCGGGCACCCTCGAGGTGCCTGAAGGCGCCAAATCTGTTGCGCAATTTTTGCCCCAGCGCCCCTATTTCCCGAACGGCACACTCCGGCAGGCCCTGCTGTACCCAGAAACGGAAACGGCGGTTGCGGACACCCAGCTGCAAGAGGCTCTGCGCCTGGCGGAGCTGGCTCACCTTGTGGATCGCTTGGACGATGAAGGGGTCTGGAACCAGCGCCTATCCGGTGGTGAACAACAGCGGCTCGCATTGGCGCGCGCGTTCTTGCGTCAACCGCTTTGGCTCTTTTTGGACGAGGCCACCAGTGCGTTGGACGAGGCGACTGAGCGCAAGATCTACGAGCGCTTGCTGCGCGACGCCGAGCAGCGCGGGGCCACCGTGGTGTCTGTGGCGCACCGCACGGGGGTGGGCGCCATGCACCGAAGCCATTGGCAGCTCGCGCCTGCCACTGACTCGGTCTAACTAGTTAGTTTCTGGGGGTGGTCAACCCGGAACTGTTGGTGCATTCTGCAGCCTCGCGCAAGCAACTGACAATTGTTTGCTCGCACGGATTCGCGGATTCAACACAACACAACAATGATCGACCCCAAAAAAATTGAAGAATGGCGCGAACTGATTCCTCCCGAGCAGTGGCCGTTGATCGTGCGAGAGCTCTTTGATCCACAGTCCGGAGATGTGAGCCGTTTGGTTCAAGCCATGACCGACGGACAGGACCGCCAGGCGGTCAGCGCGCAAGCCCACAAACTCAAAGGCGCGGCGATGTTGCTGGGCCTTTTGGACTTGGGAAATTGGGCCGCTCACATCGAAAACATGGCGCTTGAGTCGGATGCCCCCTGGACTGAAGAGGCCATCCAACGTTTGCAAAGTGTGGCGGCGGGGACGCTCGCCGACCTCCAAGCGACCTTGAGTGGTTGAACGCGATGCCAAGCCGTGGGCTGGCATGCGAATCAGCGCTTTTCGCTGGCCAAGATGTCGAGATTGAATTGTTCAAGGGCCTGTGCCGTCAGGCTGTCTCTGACCCAAGCCTTGGCCAATTCTGGGCGCACCGTCACAGCGCTTGCGCCGGCCGCCATCAAACGCGCCAACACATCAGGTGTGCGAATGCTGGCTGCCAGCAACTGCGTGCCTTGGCGCTGCGCCTCAATGCACGCGTACACCAGTGACCAAGTATCGCGACCTGCGTCTTCTAGACGCCCCAGGTACGGTGCCACCCAGTTCGCACCTTGGTCGATGGCCCACATCAACTGCATGGCGTTGGACAGGCCGGTCAGCAAGACAGGGACGCCATGGTCTTGTGCGGTTTGAATCGCATCAGACCACTCAGGTGCACACGGCAACTTGATCGTGAGTTGGACTTTGGCGAGCGCTGCCGCAGGCAATAGCTCAGACAAGTAGGTCTGCACCTCGCCGGCATCGGGTCTGGGCATTTGCACCATCAAGTCTTTGATGCGCATGGCACCCGCCATTTGCACCAGAGCGAGGTAGGTGGTCACATTCACCGGGCGGCCGCTTTGGTAGACCAGGCTGGGGTTGGTGGTCACACCCGCAATCGGAGGCAGCCCCGGTACGCTCGCCCATTGCGCGGTGTCGGCGGTGTCTAAAAAGAGCTTCATGCTTTTAGAAAGATGTCCTGAGTAGGAAAGAACTGCGCGTGCAAGGGCAACAGTGCACCGCCCAATGCCCGCGCATGTGCGCCCACACTGCCAGCCAACAAGGGCGGGGCGCGCATGCCGTCAAAGCGATAGTGTTGCATGGCCTGCTGGGTGCGCTCTCGCAGCGCCGACAACAGCCCGGTATCCAGTGAGCCGTCCATCACGACCGCATCCAAGTCCAGCATGGCTGCAGCACTGGCCACGGCCATCGCGATGCCTGAGGCGGCTTGGTCAAGCCATGGTTGGGTGAATGTGTTGTAGTCGGCCCGCATGATCTCGGGCTCAGCCACCAGCAACCCGCTGTGATCGGCCGCGATCAAGGTTTGCTCGAGCTGCCACCCCGAGGAAATGGCCAACAGCTGCTTGGGTGGGTGCTGCTGACCATCGGCAAACATGCCCATCGGAAGGGATCCAATGGCGCCAGCGTTGCCCTGTGGCCCTGACATCAACTGCCCGCCCAGCACCAAGCCACCCCCGACAAATGTGCCGACGAACACATACAGGAAGTTCTGAATGTCACGGCCATGGCCTTCGAACAACTCAGCCACGCACGCGCCTGTGGTGTCTTTCGCGAAAACCACTGGCAAGGGTGTGCGCCGCCGAAGTTCGCTCAACAAGTCAATGTGCTCCCAGCGGGCGATGGCTGGGCCAGCAGACTCGCCCATGACATCAGCCCACTGGTGCATGGAAAGTGGCGCCGTCAAGCCGACTCCCCCCACGCGGTCCCACTGTGTTCCCCAGGCAGCTTGCGCCGCGGCGAGCCCCTCGGCCATCTTGGGCAACACAATCGCAGGGTCAGGGTA
>JALQVJ010000313.1 GCA_023260355.1 Burkholderiaceae bacterium
CCCTTGAGATGCAAGGCGCCGTCGCGGTCATCCAACTGCGCCGCCCCGCCAAGCGCAACGCCCTGAGCGACGGCCTGATTGAGGCGCTGCGCAACGTGTTTCAAAACCTGCCTTCCGAAGCCAAAGCGGCTGTGATCCACGGCGAAGGCGCTCATTTCTGTGCCGGTCTTGACCTGTCTGAGTTGAAAGAGCGCGATGCCGGCGAGGGCGTGTTTCACTCGCGCAGCTGGCACGTCGCACTCGACGCAGTGCAATTTGGGCCCGTGCCTGTCATCGCGGCCCTGCACGGCGCGGTGGTAGGCGGCGGGCTCGAGCTCGCCAGTGCATGCCACATCCGCGTCGCAGATGACTCCACCTTCTACGCGCTGCCTGAAGGCACACGCGGCATTTTCGTGGGCGGCGGCGGCGCCGTGCGCGTGCCCAAGCTGGTCGGCGTGGCGTGCATGACCGACATGATGTTGACCGGCCGTGTCTACAACGCTGTGGACGGCGAGCGCCAGGGCTTTGCGCAATACCGCGTCCCCGAAGGCCAAGCCCTCGCCAAGGCCCTCGAGTTGGCGCAGCGCATTGCCACCAACGCACCGCTGACCAATTTCGCCCTGACCCATGTGTTGCCACGCATCGCCGAGCAACCGGCCGACCACGGTTTGATGACCGAAGCCATGATGGCCTCGATTGCACAAGCCGCCCCCGAGGCCAAAGCCCGCGTGCGCGCTTTCCTTGAGGGCAAGGCGGCCAAGGTTCAAAAGTCGAGCTGACGCGAATCAGGCGCTCCTACTGGGGCGCCTCTCCTTTTTACAGAAACACCCAAGCATGGACTGGAGCATCGACCATGAGCACCCCTAAATTTCGTCCCATGACCTTTGGCGTCACCCGCGTGAAGCTGCGCGATGGCGTGCCGGGTACGCACTACCTTGAAGCAGACTATGCGCTGCAAGATTACCCAGCTCGCCTCACGGACCGCCTCCAACATTGGGCCGAGGTCGCACCCGAACGCACGCTGTTTGCGCGCCGTGTGAAGCTGGCCAACGGCGCATTGGGCGACTGGAAACACATCAGCTTCTCACAGGCATGGGCCACAGCCAGGGCCATTGCGCAAAGCCTCATCAACAGGGGTTTGAGTGCCGAGCGTCCAGTGGTCATCCTCAGTGAAAACAGCCTTGAGCACGCCATGTCCACTGCCGTCGGCACCGTGGCCAGAAGTCGCGTCCGCAACGGGCGGAACTGCCGCATGCCACTCAATACGCGGCGGTCGCAGCAGCCAGTCCGCGGGGATCTTGAACAGTCGCAGG
>JALQVJ010000347.1 GCA_023260355.1 Burkholderiaceae bacterium
CAACTGGTGGGCCACGCGCCGGGCCCAGCCGCGCCACGCCACGCCTTTGAACTCGCCGCCCCATCAAACCGGCATCGAGCCCAGCCTGGATGGCGATGCGCTTTCGACCGAGGCGGGTGTACCGACAGAGCCGGTGATGGACTCGAATTTGGATGCGTTCGCATTGCCCAAGTTGCAAAGCGCTGCCCATTTGGCGATTGATCCCTTGATTGACGCCGTGGTGCCCATTGCGCTCAATGGCGACGTGTCGGGAGAGGCCATTTTGGCTGCGGCGCCACCGACGCGGCGGGTGGGGAGCAAGACTTGGGTGATCGAAGGCTTGGACGATTCTGGCGAATGGAGTCGCCCTGAAGCCGGTCATCGCTACCAAGGCTTGCAGGTTGCGCTGCAGTTGGCCAACCGATCCGGCCCCATCAATAACATCGAGTTTTCTGAGTTCGTCGCCAAAGTGCAAGACATGGCGGACGCCTTGGGCGGTGCCCCTGAGTTCCCCGACATGCTGGCAGAAGTGGCTCGTGCCAAAGAGTTGGATCAGTTTGCAAGCCAGCATGACGCGCAGTTGGGTGTCTCATTGCGTGCGCGCTCTGCCGCCTGGAGTCTTGGGTTTGTGCAGCACCATGCCCTGTCGTTAGGTTTGGTCGCGGGCGCATTGCCGGGCAGTTTGGTCTTGCCTGCTGGGCGCGAAAATTTGCCGCCTTTGGTCACCTTGCGCATCGACACGCAAGTGGCGCTCAATGACACCCAAGACAGTGCTTTGCGTGAGTTGCGACTGGTGCTCGATGTGCCACTGGTCTCGCGTGACGAGCAGCCATTTGACAAGATGTGCCAGGTTGCGCTCGAGCTTGCCAAGGTGCTGGATGCCGACGTGGTGGACGAAGTGGGACACCCCCTGCCACAAGAGACGCTGGCCCAGATTGCCAAAGAGTTGAACGATCTCTACGACGCGATGGATCAGCGGGAGTTGAGCGCAGGCTCTGATTTGGCGCGCCGTTTGTTCTCATGACCACTGGCGATTTGTTCGGCGATGCGCCTGCGCAAGGCACGGGCCACAGCGCGAAGAAATCGGTCCACGAGCAGGCCCAGTCCCTGCGCCAAGTGCTGCACGACCATGCGCATCGATACTATGTGCTAGATGCCCCATCGATTCCTGATGCGGAATACGACCGGTTGTTTCAAGCACTCCTAAAGCTCGAAGCTGACTTCCCAGAGTTGGTCACACCGGATTCGCCCACCCAACGTGTGGGTGGCGGGGTCTTGGAGGCGTTCCAGACCGTTGTTCACGATGTACCCATGCTCAGCATTCGCACCGAGACGGATACGAGCGCTGAGGGTGCACTTGATTTTGATCGCCGCATGCGCAAAGAGCTAGAACTGGGCGACGCGGCTCCACCTGTTGAGTATGTGGCTGAGTTGAAGTTTGATGGCCTTGCGATGAGCTTGCGCTACGAACACGGTGTCTTGGTGCGCGCCGCAACCCGAGGCGATGGTGCACAAGGCGAGGACGTCACCGCCAACATCAGAACCATCGGCCAAATCCCGCTGATGCTTCAAGGCGACCATCTGCCTGCGCTCGTCGAAGTGCGAGGCGAGGTGTACATGGCCCGTGGCGATTTTGAGGCGCTCAACGCGCGCCAGCGCGCCAAGGGTGACAAGACGTTTGTGAACCCTCGCAACGCCGCGGCCGGGGCGGTTCGCCAATTGGACAGCAAGCTGGCGGCTCAACGCCCTTTGAGTTTCTATGCCTATGCCATGGCGCAGTGCAAGGGCGCGGATGGACGCGATCTGACAGAGTCTTTGGGGTTGGTGACTCACTCAGCCACCTTGCAGCGGTTCAAGGCGTGGGGATTGCCGGTGTCTGATTGGGCGAGAGTCGTGCAGGGTGGTGACGGTCTGGTGGGTTACCACGAGGCGGTGGCCGCTGCACGAGATGCCCTGCCGTTCGACATTGATGGCGTGGTCTACAAAGTGAACGCACTCGCTTTGCAGCGCCGATTGGGTTTCGTGTCGCGCGAGCCCCGGTGGGCGGTCGCGCACAAATTCCCCGCGCAAGAACAACTCACCACTGTGCTGGATATCGATGTGCAAGTGGGGCGAACCGGCAAGCTCACGCCGGTGGCGAAACTTGCGCCTGTGTTCGTCGGTGGCGTCACTGTGACCAATGCCACCCTGCACAACGAAGACGAGGCGCGTCGCAAAGATGTGCGCGTTGGCGATACGGTGGTGGTGCGGCGTGCAGGCGATGTCATCCCTGAGGTGGTGAGCGTCGTTTTGGAGCGCCGTGAGGGCACGCCAATGCCGTTCACGATGCCCAAGGAATGTCCTGTGTGCGGCAGCTTGGCGTTGCGCGAAGAGGGCGAGGCGGATCACCGGTGCACGGGTGGGCTGTATTGCGGCGCGCAGCGCAAGCAAGCGGTCTTGCATTTTGCGTCGCGCAAAGCCATGGATATCGAAGGCTTGGGCGACAAGCTGATTGATCAGCTGGTTGACGACGGTTTGATCGAACATCTGCCGGATGTGTATCGGTTGGACTTGGCGCGTTTGGCGGCTCTCGATCGCATGGGTGAAAAGTCTGCGCGAAATCTATTGGATGGCCTTGAGGCATCGAAGTCGACCACGCTGCCACGGTTTCTTTACGCCTTGGGTATTCGCCACGTGGGTGAGGCAACGGCCAAGGATTTGGCGCGCCATTTCGGGCGCTTGGATGGCGTGATGGATGCGCCTTTGGACAGTTTGCTCGCCGTGAGAGATGTGGGCCCCACAGTGGCCAACAGCATTCAAGCTTTTTTCACACAGGCACACAACCGGGAGATGGTGGCTGCGCTGCGATCCGCGGGCGTGCATTGGGAGGAGGGCGCTCCAGCTGCCCCGCCAACCGGTGAGCTGGCTGGCAAGACCGTGGTTTTGACGGGCACGCTGCCCACGCTCAGCCGTGACCAAGCCAAAGACATGCTGGAGGCGGCTGGCGCCAAGGTCGCCGGCAGCGTCAGCAAGAAGACCGATTTTGTGGTGGCCGGCAGCGAAGCCGGTAGCAAGCTCGAGAAGGCACAGGCCTTGGGCGTGAAGGTGTTGGACGAGGCCGCGATGTTGGCCTTGTTGCAGGCCTGAGATCCAAGTGTTGCAGTGGATTTACAAGTGTCATCAAGGCCATGCGATACGTCAGTGACCCCATAGAAGCGCTGCTGCAGCAATTGCCTGCAGAGGGCGCGCCGAGGCGGTTGATGGGGCTGGTTGGTCTGCCCGGGGCCGGCAAGAGCACCCAGGCCGAGCTTTGGGCTCAAGCCATCAACGAACGCTGTCAGGAGAACGTCGCCCAAGCCATCAGCATGGACGGCTTTCACTTGACGCGAGCGCAGTTGGATCAGATGGCCGATCCGCAAGAGGCCCATGCACGCAGAGGTTCGTTTTGGACGTTTGACCCCGACGGCTTGGCGCAGCGGCTAGAAGCCTTGCGACAAACGGAGGCCAACGGAAAGTACCCTGAATTGGTGTGGCCCACATTCGATCATGAGGCCGGTGATCCAGTGCCCAATGGCCAACGGATCTTGGGGTCGACGCGCCTGATCATTCTCGAGGGCTTGTACTTGTTGCTGGCGGCCCAGGACGGGTGGTATGTGCGAGAGCGCTTGGATGAGGTTTGGTTTTTGTCGGTTGAGATGGCTCAGGCCATGCAACAACTGGAGGCGCGGCATTGTCGGGTTTGGAAAATTTCGCCGGCGGAGGCACAGGCGCGTATCGCGCGCAACGATTTGCTCAACGCACAAAAGGTAGAGACCACCCGAGCGCTTGCCGACGCTTGGGTCGCCCCGTCGCCGCTTACTTTTTAAAGTGGTAGTGGTCGCGGTTGAGTACTGCTGCGACATCGGTGATGTCTTCGTCAAACATTTGCAGATTCAATGTGGCGTTGCATTGCGTCACCATGCCGCGCAGAAAGCCGGCCGTGTTGATGCGGCCTTCGGGCTTGTAAATTGCTGAGCCATCGCCGCCCACTTTGCTGGTGTGGCACTGCACACATTTGTGTTGAGCGATTTGCGCCTCACCATTGGCCAAGTCGGCACCCTTGAAAATGTCTGGCGTTTGCGCGACGGCCAACTGGCTGGTCGATAGCACAGCCAACAAGAGGAGAGAGGCGACGTTTGCTGAGGGCATGACAAAGGCTCCATGTTTGAACGCGAATGCAACACCGCATTTGTACCACTGAACGCCGCGCGGCGACACAGCCGTGGTGTCCTTTGGTGACTGCAACAGATGCAGCGCTTGCGCTCAAGGTGTGCGCTCAGCCTTCAATGGCAGCAATCAACGCGGCTTCCAGTGCGATTCGGTTTTCGCTGTCGACCAACGCGTCACCACTGATCAAAAACACGTCTTCGACACGCTCACCCAAGGTCATGACCTTGGCCAGATCCAGGCTGATTTTGTGCCGTGCCAAGACCCGGGCAAGGCTGTAGAGCAGGCCGGTCCGATCGCTCGCGGTCACGGTGAGCAACCAGCGCTGTGCGCGCTCATCGGGCTGCAAGGCGACGTGGGCCGGCATGGGGAAATTCTTCACGCGGCGGGAGACGCGGCCAACGGTGGGCTCGCGCAGGGCAGCGCGCTGGATCAGTTCTTGCGCCAGGCCGCCTTCGATCAAACCCATCATTTCGCGCTGATCGATGTCGTTCTCAAGGGTGAGCAATTCAAACGTGTCTAGCGCCAATCCGTCCCGAGTCGTGTGGATCTTGGCGTCCATGATCGAGTAGCTGTGCTGATCGAAATACCCGCAAATGCGCGCAAATAAATCCGGCTCGTCGGCGGTGTACACCATGACTTGAACACCGCGACCGCCGTCGGCAAGTCGGGCGCGAATGATGGGGCGTTGGGGCTGCTTGGCGTCCCAGGGGCGGCCCAAAATATGGCGGGTGTGCCAGGCGATTTCATCGGCGTCGTGGCGCATGAAATAGCCCACGTCCAGCGTCCGCCAGAGTGGCTCGTGGATATTGGGCGGCAGGCCATTCAGGGCCAAAATGGAGACAGCATCGCGTTTCGTTGACTCGAGCCGCGCGTCCGGGGCCGGCGCGCCGCCGCCGAGCATGCGTTGCGTTTGATTGAACAAGTCCTCGAGCAAGCGTGCTTTCCAAGCGTTCCAAACCTTGGGTGAGGTGCCGCGGATGTCTGCCACGGTGAGCAAGTACAGGCCGATGAGGTAGCGCTCGTTGCGAACACGCTTGGCAAAGGCCGTGATCACATCCGGATCGCTGATGTCTTGTTTTTGGGCCACCTGGCTCATGGTGAGGTGCTCACTGACCAAAAACTCAATCAGGTCTCGGTCCTGCGCGTCAATGCGGTGCGTTTTACAGAACTGGCGCACTTCTTTTGCGCCAAGCACCGAGTGGTCGCCGCCTCGCCCTTTGGCAATGTCATGAAACAATGCGGCGACATAAAGCACCCAAGGCTTGTCCCATTCGCTCGCAAGCTGCGCGCAAAACGGGTACTCGTGTGCGTGGTCTGCAATGAAAAAGCGACGGATGTTGCGCAAGACCATCAAGATGTGCAGATCCACGGTGTACACATGGAACAAGTCGTGCTGCATTTGTCCGACGATGCCGCGGAAAACCCACAAATATCGTCCCAACACCGAGGTTTGGTTCATCAGCCGCATCGCATGCGTGATGCCCTCTGGTGACTTCAAGATGCGCATGAACATCTCGCGATTGGCGGGGTCGGCGCGAAATGCACCGTTCATGATGGGCCGGGCGGCATACAACGCCCTCAAGGTGCGCGCAGACAGGCCGGTGATCGACACTTCGGTTTGATAGATGTTGAAGGTCTCGAGGATGGCGCGTGGCTCTCTGAAGTAAAGGTCATCATCCGCGACCTCAATCAACCCGCCTTTGTCAAAAAACCGCGCATTGATCGGACGCAGCGGGGTGGGTGGGACCCCCCGCGTTGTATCCACGTGATCAGAGATATTCAGCAGGATGATTTGGCGCAGCTGGGTGACCGCTTTGGCGGCCCAGTAGTAGCGCTTCATCAGCAACTCGCTAGCCCGTCTGGCCTTGCGCGCTTCGTCGCCAGTCGCTTTGAAACCAAACAATTCGGTTTTCAACACTGACCGATCAGCACCACCTGATGCCTCGGCGGTGCGAATGGCAACCATTTGCGCGGGAAAATTCCATTCATAGACCGCCGATGATGCATCCAACCCTTCGTAACATTGCAAGCGGATCAG
>JALQVJ010000186.1 GCA_023260355.1 Burkholderiaceae bacterium
TGCGCTCAGCGAACAGAGAGGAGGTAGGCGAGGACATCGGCCTTTTCTTGGGCGCTGCACTCACGCCCAACGACGTCATTGCAATTGCGGCGAAACCACTTATCCGCCTTGCGCTCATTGGTGAATGCTTGATCGTTGAACGCTGGCGCCATCGGTCGAATCCGTTTCTTCGTCTTGGCGTGTTCCCCAGCAACATTGGGTGGTGCGTTGTGGCACGTCGCGCACGACCAGTTGTGCTGAGCCTTGGTGACAAAGAAGTCGCGTCCGCGGCCTGCACTGGCAGCGGCTGGCGCTTGGGCTTGCCAGCGCTGCAATTGCCTATCGGGTGTCGTATCGCCAGCGTGGCTCCAGCCACTGAAAACAGTGGTGAAGCTGAACAACAAGCATGGGAATGTCAATCTCATCGGGTGCTCCAAATTGTGAAGATCTGCGGTGATAGGGTGGATCACGCATCACCCCATGCAGCCGTGCCAGGTGGTGGGCTTGCGCACATTGATCCACATGCAAGTTGATCCACATGCAAGCGATGGTGCCTCCCACCGCGTGAGCGCAGGCTGAACGGCTGATTCATCAGCCGTTCAGGAACCCGCGCGATAATTTGCAAATGAACATCGTCCATCACTTGCTAAAGCGCGCGCGCCTGTGGCTTGGCCTGATCGCTTTCATGGCGCTGGGGTCGGTATCTCATGCAGACAGTGACCACAACAAAGTCAGGTCAGCGCTGATGGCAGGGAACATCCAGCCCCTGAGTGAAGTCTTGCGGGTGGTCGCCGAAAATCAACCCGGGCGCGTCATCGAAGTGGAGCTGGAGGACGATCACCAACAATGGCTCTATGAAATCAAGGTGCTGAGCCCCGAAGGCTTTTTGGTCAAGCTCGAGGTGAACGCGGTTGACCTGAGCATTCGCAAAAAAGGGACTAAGAGATGAAGCTGTTGCTGGCAGAGGATGACCAGGGTCTGCGCACCTCTCTGACGCAAGCCCTTCAAACGGCAGGATTCACAGTTGATGCCGTGGACAACGGCATCGACGCGCATCACCAAGGCCAACATGCGGCGTATGACGCCATCGTCCTTGACTTGGGGTTGCCGCGGCTCGACGGGCTCAGCGTGCTCAAACGGTGGCGGACCGCGGCCGTGCGCACACCGGTGTTGATTCTCACCGCGCGAGATCACTGGAGCGAAAAAGTCGCTGGCATCGACGCGGGCGCCGACGACTACCTCACCAAACCTTTTCACGGGGAGGAGTTGTTGGCGCGGGTTCGGGCATTGATTCGCCGCAGCCAAGGGGTAGCAACGCCGACGCTGCAGTGCGGAAGTATCGAGCTTGATCCTCGCACCAGCCAAGTGCACCATGACGGTAAGCAAGTCAACTTGACCGCGCAAGAGTACAAACTGCTGCACCATTTGATGTTGCATATGAACCAAGTTGTCAGCCGAACCGAACTGACTGAGCACCTGTATGCCTTCGATATGGACCGCGACTCCAACACCATCGAAGTGTTCGTGGGCCGGCTGCGCAAGAAGCTGCACAAGCACTGCATCGAAACGGTCCGAGGAATGGGCTACCGAATGACTTGTCACACCACACCAGCCGTGACAGTGAGCGGCGATTGACGGCATGACCCACGCGATCCGTCCCTGGGCGCTGCGCACCCGGCTGCTGGTGGGTATGGTTCTGGGCATGCTTGTCGCGCTGAGCGTGACAGGCATGGTGCTATCGCGACTCTTTGAGAATGAGCTTGAGCAGCAAATTCGAACTGAGTTGGCACGCTATCTTGATCGCGTCACTTCGCAAGTCAGCCTCTCACCTGATGCGCCGGCCGAAATCAACAGCCAAGCATTGACCGACCCCAGGTGGGCTCAACCCTACTCTGGACTGTATTGGCAGCTGCATGCCAATGACGGCTCAGCAGCGCTTCGTTCACGCTCCATGTGGGACAGTGCGCTTGACGTACAGCCCATTTCGGACGGCACAGCGGCGCCCGTGCTTGCACAAGTACCAGGACCTCAGCGCCAAGAGTTGATGGTGCTCAGTCGCTCGCTCCACCTGCCAGAAGCCCCAGAAAAAGCGTGGACACTGAGCGTGGCTGTAGACCACGCTGAATTGCACAGTGGCGCCCGCTCGTTCAACACCACGCTGGCCATCGCGTTGGGCCTCTTGTTCCTTCTCATGCTGGCTTTGAGCGGTATCCAGTTGGCCATGGGGCTGGCCCCGCTGCAGGCCTTGCAATTGGGTTTGGCGCGCCTCAAACAGGGAGATAGTGCTCAGCTGGAGGGGCAATATCCCGCCGAATTGCAGCCATTGGTCGACGACTTGAATCATGCTCTGAAGCAACAAACAGACGCCGCGCTGCTGGCAAGAGAGCAAGCGGGAAACCTGGCACATGGGGTCAAAACGCCCCTGTCTGTGATGCAACAGATGGCCCAAAACCACGTTGGCCACCCCCTTGCAGAGGCGGTCAAAGAGCAAGTTGGGCATGCCAAGCGGCAAATTGATTGGCACCTGGCCAAGTCAAGAGCGGCGGCCGCCCACCACCAAGTGCATGAGGTCACCTCAGCCGTCCCGCTGATCGACAGCCTGGTTCGCGCCATGAGGGTCGTTCACCAAGAGCGCCATTTACAAATCACGTGGCATGCCCCAGCCACCCACATCGCATTCTTGGGCGCTGCAACTGACTTTCAAGAGATGTTGGGCAACGTGTTGGACAACGCCTGTCAATGGGCAAGCACCAACGTATCCATATCGCTGGGCCAACATGCACCCAAGGAACTCATCCTCCAGGTCGACGACGACGGCCCCGGGCTCACCGACGCGGAGATGAAAAGCGTCATCCAAAGAGGAGCGCGTTTGGACGAACGTCATTCCGGCAGCGGTTTGGGTTTGGCGATCGCCCAAGATCTGGCGCTCACTTACGGGGGACAACTCACGCTAAGCCAATCTCCCCAAGGCGGACTGCGCGCCACCCTCGGCTTGCCGGCAAGGTGGTCTGAATAACGACCGGACTCAACAGCGGTTAGCCCACAAAAAAACCCCTGGTCATTGCTGACCAAGGGCTGTATTTGGCGGAAGCGGTGAGATTCGAACTCACGGAGGGCTC
>JALQVJ010000431.1 GCA_023260355.1 Burkholderiaceae bacterium
CCATGTGCGCGAGATCACCGATTTGGCAGCTGATCAGCGCGATCATTTTATGGCGGTCGTCTGGCGCGCCGAACAGGTGTTGCGCGATGTCATGCAACCAGCCAAGGTCAATGTGGCCAGCCTAGGGAACGCCGTGCCTCACGTGCATTGGCACGTGGTCGCTCGGTTTGAAACCGACGCCCACTTCCCCGGCTCCATTTGGTCTGCAGCACAGCGCAAACCCAGCGAGAGCGATATGGCCATGTGGCAAGACCGAGCACGTGGCTTGCCCGAGGCTTTGTTGGCTGCGTTTTCGGATTGATGCAATGAATACCTCTGCCGTTCCTGTTGAGTTGACCTTGCACCAATCGAGCAACCAGCTCGAGCTCGTCTATGCCAACGGTGAGTCACTTCGCATTCCTGTCGAGTTGATGCGCGTGTTTTCTCCATCTGCGGAAGTGCAGGGCCACGGGCCGGGACAAGAGACGGTGCAGACGGGCAAGCGGGACGTGCGCATTGTGTCGATTGAACCGGTGGGTCAATACGCGCTGCAACCCACGTTCAGTGACGGGCACAACAGTGGCCTTTTCACGTGGGCCCTGTTGGAACGCATGGGGCGAGACACAGCGCAATTCTGGGCACGCTATGAGGCGCAGTTGGCCCAAGCAGGCAAAGGAAGAGACGACCCCATGACGGCGACAGGCGGCTCGGCTTGTGGGTCGTGATCGCTGCCCAATTGACATAAGATTTCCTCTATGAGCAAAACCCATTTTGGATTCCAGACCGTCGACGAGTCGGTCAAGGCGCAAAAAGTCCGACAAGTGTTTGACAACGTCGCCTCCAAGTACGACGTGATGAACGACTTGATGTCCGCGGGCATGCACCGACTGTGGAAGCGCTACACCTTGATGGTGGCCAATGCACAGCCCGGGCACCATGTGCTGGACATCGCAGGTGGCACGGGTGATCTGTCGATCGGGTTTGCCAAAGATGTGGGGCCCTCTGGCACGGTCGTTCACACAGACATCAATCAAGCCATGCTCAGTGAAGGGCGCAACCGATTGCTCGATCTAGGTGTGGTGCTGCCCACGGCGGTGTGTGATGCAGAGCACTTGCCTTTTGAGGACGAGCAGTTCGATCGAGTGAGCGTGGCCTTTGGTTTGCGCAATATGACGCACAAGGACGTGGCACTCGCCGAAATGCGACGAGTGCTCAAGCCAGGCGGAAAGCTCTTGGTCCTGGAGTTTTCAAAGGTCGCGCCGCCATTGACCAAGGCCTATGACTGGTATTCATTCAAGGTATTGCCCCTATTGGGCAAGTGGGTTGCCAATGACGCGGATAGTTATAGATACTTGGCAGAGTCCATCCGCATGCACCCTGACCAAGAGACGCTGAAGACCTTGATGAAAGATGCGGGGTTCAGGCATGTGGATGTGCACAACATGACGGCAGGGGTCGTCGCGTTGCACGTGGGAATCAAATAAGAAGCAAATCGGAGAATGATCCAATGAAAAAAGCGGTGGTGATTTTCAGCTTGGCGATGATGGTGTTGTCTACGCAAGAGGCGTTGGCCAAGCGGATCGGTGGCGGCATGTCATTTGGCCGCAGTTCACCCAACGTGACCAATCGCTACCAAGCGCCGGCGAAACCTGCGCCCACACAAAACACCGCCAATAACGCCACGAGCCCAAGCAAGCAAGCGACCAACGGTGCCCCAACAGCGGCGCAACCCACGCGCTCGCGCTGGGGTGGCATGTTGGGTGGATTGGCCGCAGGCTTGGGTCTCGCGTGGCTGGCGTCGAGTCTTGGCTTGGGCGCCGAATTCGGTCAAATTTTGTTGATCGCCCTGTTGGTGTTTGCTGCCATCTTTTTGATTCGGCGCTTTTTGGGTGGAGCGCGCGCGCCGCAGTACGCCGCACAAGGGGCTGGATCGGCACCAACCGCGCCCAGTTACAACCCCGGCCACGTCGGCAACGATGCCGCTGCTCGTCCTTGGGAGCAGTCCAACGCAGCGTTTGATAGCACCCCAGCAACAACGCAAGCTTCAGGGTCGATGATCGGCTCAGCCATCAGCCAAGGCGCGCCCGCCGCGGTCTTGAGCGGCAGTCAAAGTTGGGGCGTCCCCGACGGCTTTGATACAGAGGGCTTCTTGCGGGCCTGCAAGGACAACTTTGTGCAGTTGCAAGCGGCTTGGGATGCTTCCGATATCACCAAACTCAAGTCCTTGATGACCGACGAGATGTTGCGCGAGATTCAGCAGCAGTTGGTCGAGCGAGACGCCAACGCCCAAGGTCAGCCGAATGTCACGGAAGTGGTGTCACTGGAGGCCAATCTGTTGGGGATTGAGGAACTGCCCGAGGAGTACATGGCCAGTGTCGAGTTCAGCGGCATGATCAAAGAGGACCCAAGGCAAGCGGCCACACCATTCCGCGAGGTTTGGAACATCATCAAATCCAAGCAACGCGGTGGCTGGGTTGTTGCCGGCGTTCAGGCGCTGGGATAATCCTCGCATTCAACTTCCTGAGCCCCACGCAGATGGTGGCTTCAATATGAAACAAGCCGCATCTCGATTATTTCAAATGGCCCCACCCCCGGCAGATCTGCCTTGGGCGGTGCTGGACGGCCTGCAGCAAGCCGCGAGCCGTTTCAAGCCGCCGCAGTGGTTGGAGCATGAGGTGCACAACCGAGTGGTGCTTTTGGTCAATCACGTGCTGCAAGCTGAGTCGGAAGCGATGCAGCGGTTGGCTCGGCACAGCCACAAAACCATTCGGCTGCAGCTCAAACCGATTGAGGTGTGCTTGCGCATCACGCCGGTGGGCCTGCTCGAATGTGTGGCTGACGTTGGCACGCCGGACCTTTCGCTGGAACTCAAATCTGAGCGTTGGTCTGAGGTGGCGAAATCCGTCACAGGTGGCGAGCAACCGGATGTACACCTCTATGGTGACGTGATGTTGGCTGCGGAAATTGGCTGGCTGAGAGAACACCTGCGGTGGGACATCGAGGAAGATTTGGCGCGCGTCCTGGGGGACGCGCCAGCGGCTGTGATCACCGATACGTTGCGCCGAGCCGTTGAAGGCGCGCGTGCTTTTGTCAAGCGTGCTGGAGTGGAGCCGGCATGAGGCATTGGGGGCGGGGCGCCTTTATTCTTTGGACGCTGTGGCGCTTCGGCCTGGATGACTTGCTGTTTCGCAGTATCCCCAGTCGATGGGCCCGGGTTGCAGGGCGATTGTTCAGGCTGGGGCGGCGTTGGGACACCACGCGCGGCGAGCGCATTCGCATGGCGCTTGAGGCTTTAGGGCCTATTTTTGTGAAGTTTGGCCAGGTCTTGTCGACGCGCCGCGATTTGCTGCCAGAGGATTTGGCGCAAGAGCTCGCCAAGTTGCAGGATCGGGTGCCACCGTTTTCGAGCGAGTTGGCGGTGGACACCATCGAGCGTGCATTGGGCGCTTCGATCGACGAGGTATTCCGTTCTTTTGATCGCGTCCCAGTGGCCAGTGCATCGATCGCCCAAGTGCATTTTGCTGTGTTGCACGACGGGCGGGAGGTGGCGGTCAAGGTGTTGCGCCCTGGGATGCTCGAGGTCATTGAGAAAGATCTCAGCCTCATGCGCAGCATGGCCAGTTGGGTCCAGCGATTGTCTGAGGATGGCCGGCGTTTGAAGCCGCGCGAGGTCGTGGCGGAGTTCGACAAGTATCTGCACGATGAGCTGGATCTGATCAAAGAGGCATCCAACGCCGCGCAGTTGCGCAGGAACATGCAGTCTTTGGGGCTGGTATTGATCCCCGAGATGCATTGGAATTGGTGTCGGGACAATGTCTTGGTCATGGAGCGCATGCACGGCCTGCCCATCAGCCGGGTACAAGCCCTCAGAGACGCGGGTGTGGACATCCCACAGTTGGCCAAGGACGGCGTCACGCTGTTTTTCACGCAGGTGTTTCGCGATGGCTTTTTCCATGCCGATATGCACCCGGGGAACATCCAGGTCTCGATCGCACCAGAGACTTTCGGTCGCTATATTTCATTGGATTTCGGGATCGTAGGCACGCTCACCCCGAGCGACAAAGACTATCTGGCACAGAACTTTGCCGCCTTTTTCCGTCGGGATTACAAACGCGTCGCCGAGTTGCACGTTGAGAGTGGCTGGGTGCCGAAAGACACCCGGGTCGATGAGCTGGAGGGCGCCATCCGAGCCGTGTGCGAACCCTATTTTGACCGGCCACTGCGAGAAATTTCCCTTGGCATGGTGTTGATGCGCTTGTTCCAAGCGTCGCGCCGATTCCACGTCGAGATCCAACCGCAGTTGGTTTTGTTGCAAAAGACTTTGCTCAATATTGAGGGTCTGGGTCGGGATTTGGACCCCGACTTGGATTTGTGGTCGACCGCCAAGCCGTTTTTGGAAACATGGATGGCAGAGCAGTTGGGCCCCAAAAAACTCCTCGAGCAACTCCGGCAGGAAAGCCCCCACCTGATCAAGTGGTTGCCCGCGCTTCCCCGGCTGGTTGCGGACTTTTTGCAGCGTGATATGGCAAGTGAGCGAGAGCAACTGACCCGGCTTCTGATTGCTCAACAGCGCACCAATCGCATCTTGACCCGGGCGGCATTGGTCACGGGTGGGGTGTTATTGGCTTTGGTGGCGGTTCAACTGGGCGTTTTCCTCGGCTATTGGGGCTGAGGCTTCAAAAGTGGTCGACTTGCGCGCCAGCAAGTCTTGAAAGCCCACGGCAAGCCTATAATTAAGGGTTTTGCGTGCGGCGCCCCCCAACGGCGTGTCGCGGTCTTCGTCCTCCTGAGTCGAGAAGTTTCTATGCCCATTTATGCGTACCGGTGTACCACTTGTGGCCACACCAAAGATGTATTGCAGAAGCTGGCGGATGCGCCCTTGAGCACCTGCCCTGCTTGTGCCAAAGAGACCTTCACCAAGCAAGTCACGGCGGCTGGATTCCAATTGAAGGGATCAGGCTGGTATCAAACAGATTTCCGCGGCGGCTCTTCCGGCAGCTCAACGTCGAGCGAGAGTGCGTCCACGGGCGCGTCTGACGCGTGATTCAAGGGTCTATTGTGGCGGCATTGCGCAAGTGGTTTTTGTCAGGCCTGTTGGTCTTGGTCCCGCTGGGCATCACGTTTTGGGTGCTCAATTGGGTGATCTCGACTTTGGACCTGACCTTGGCCATCTTGCCAGAGCATTGGCGGCCACTGTACTGGTTGGGTTTCCAGATTCCTGGCCTTGGCGTGATCTTTGCGCTGTTGGTGGTGCTGCTCATCGGCGCCTTGGCGTCGAACTTCATCGGCAACAAGTTGCTGGGATGGTGGGACCGCTTGCTCGGGCGCATCCCGGTGGTGCGCTCAATCTATTCGTCGGTCAAACAAGTATCTGACACGCTGTTCTCCGACAAAGGGAACGCGTTTCGCGAAGCCGTGTTGGTGCAGTGGCCACGCCCTGGCATGTGGACGGTTGCCTTTGTCACCGGCAAGCCCAGCCTCGCCGTGCAAGAGGGCGCACCGCAAGACGATTTCCTATGTGTCTATGTGCCCACAACACCCAACCCAACGAGTGGGTACATGGTGTTTGTGCGCAAGGATGAATGCAAGCGTCTCGATCTGAGTGTGGACGAGGCGCTGACCTATGTGGTCTCGATGGGTGTCGTCGATCCGGCGACCAACACCAAGCGAAGCCGCACCCAACCAACGATACCTCTCGAACCGAGGGTTTGAGGCGAACCAAGAAAGTACTGATATGGCAATGCGAAGCAACTACTGCGGTCATGTGACCGAGGCCCTGATGGGGCAAGAGGTCACGCTGTGTGGGTGGGTGAACCGCCGCCGCGACCACGGTGGCGTCATTTTTGTCGACCTGCGCGATCGCGAGGGCTATGTGCAGGTGGTTTGTGACCCCGACCGTCCTGAGATGTTTGCCACGGCCGAGAGTTTACGCAATGAGTTTTGCGTGCAAATCAAAGGCTTGGTGCGCGCGCGTCCTGACGGCACGACCAACGACAACATTGCCAGCGGCAAGGTCGAGGTGTTGTGTCACGAACTCAACGTCTTGAACGCATCTGTCACACCACCGTTCATGTTGGACGACGACAACCTGTCCGAGACCACGCGCTTGACCCATCGGGTGTTGGACTTGCGTCGCCCAGCGATGCAAAAGAATCTGATGCTGCGCTACCGCGTCGCGATGGCTATCCGAACCTTCTTGGACTCCAATGGTTTTGTCGATATTGAGACGCCAATGTTGACCAAGAGCACGCCTGAAGGCGCGCGCGACTATCTGGTACCGAGCCGCGTGCATGACGGGCACTTCTTTGCGTTGCCCCAGTCTCCACAGCTGTTCAAGCAGTTGTTGATGGTGGCAGGCTACGACCGCTACTACCAGATCACCAAGTGCTTTCGCGATGAGGATTTGCGTGCTGACCGGCAGCCTGAGTTCACGCAGATCGATATCGAGACCTCCTTTTTGGAGGAGCAAGAGATTCGCGACATGTTCCAAGACATGATCAGCAGCATGTTCAAAAATGTGTTGAACGTGGACTTGGGCGAGTTCCCA
Organism: Burkholderiaceae bacterium; assembly: GCA_023260355.1. Taxonomy (GTDB): domain Bacteria; phylum Pseudomonadota; class Gammaproteobacteria; order Burkholderiales; family Burkholderiaceae_C; genus RS62. Next base: position 6,527 of record JALQVJ010000431.1, read on the forward strand.
GTGATGCCCTACGCTGAAGCGATGCAAAGATTTGGTTCCGACAAGCCCGATTTGCGTGTGAAGATCGAGTTTGTTGAGCTCACAGACGTCATGAAAGACGTCGATTTCAAAGTCTTCTCGGCGCCAGCTCAGATGGCCAACGGCCGGGTCGCTGCGTTGTGTATCCGCGGGGGTGGTGCCATGCCCCGAAGCGAGATCGATGCATACACAGAGTTCGTCAAGATCTACGGTGCCAAGGGTTTGGCGTGGATCAAGGTCAATGACGTCGCGGCTGGTCGTGACGGCTTGCAAAGTCCGATCGTCAAGAACTTACACGATGCCGCGATTGCACACATCTTGGAGCGCACAGGCGCCCAAAACGGCGACATTATTTTCTTTGGCGCAGACAAGGCCAAGATCGTCAACGATGCATTGGGTGCGTTGCGTTTGAAAATCGGACACAGCGATTTGGCCAAAGCCAATGGCTTGTTTGAGGACCGCTGGGCGCCGATGTGGGTGGTCGATTTCCCCATGTTTGAGTTTGACGAGGACGAGGGGCGCTGGAATGCCGTGCACCACCCGTTCACTGCACCTAAAGACGGCCACGAAGACTTCATGGTCACCGACCCCGGTCGCTGCCTCTCAAAGGCCTATGACATGGTGCTCAATGGTTGGGAGATCGGTGGTGGTTCAGTCCGTATCCATCGCGCGGACGTTCAGCAAAAGGCCTTCGATGCGCTGCACATCAAGCCCGAAGAGGCACAAGTCAAGTTCGGCTTCTTGTTGGACGCTTTGCAATACGGTGCGCCACCGCACGGCGGCCTGGCATTTGGTTTGGATCGAATCGTGACGCTCATGACTGGTGCGGAGTCGATCCGTGACGTGATTGCCTTCCCCAAGACTCAGCGCGCACAGTGTTTGCTGACCGACGCGCCATCCGCTGTCGACGAGAAACAGCTGCGCGAGTTGCACATTCGACTGCGCAATATCCAGCAGCCGGCTTGATGCAAGTCCGATAGAAGCGCCCGTCAGGGCGCTTTTTTTATGCTGCTCCGCCGAGCCCCCATGATTTTTGGGCGTCTCATCGCGCGGGCGATGCGCACCATCGCATCTTCTACCTCTCGGCGTGTATGGGTGGGTCGCATCACCAAAGCGATTTGCCGAGTGGGTGCCGGTGCCGCAAGCGGTTTGGCAAGCACGCTGCCTTGCGTGAGCCATTGGCTCTTGATGGCCATTTCAGGCAAAAGTGCAATACCCAAACCAGCTGCGACCATTTGCACCAACGTGGCAAGACTGGTGGCTTCAATTTCAGAGTGGCTCGCCGCCCGCTCTCGTTGCGATCTTGTGCACGCTTGCAAGGTGTGATCGGTCAGGCAGTGCCCTTCGCTCATCAACAACAAACGCTCAGTTTGCAGCTTGGCCAGTCGCGGTTGATCGATTTGTCCCACGGCGTCATCGGGCCCGCATATCAGCCACAACTCTTCTGAAAACAGAGGCTCAACCCGCAAACGACCCGTGTCCATGGGCAGTGCGACGATGGCCATGTCAAGTTCTCCAGCGTCCAATGCTTGAAGCAGCAAGTGCGTAGGTTCCTCGCGCAGCAGGACTTGTAGCTTTGGCAGCGTCTTTCGCAGTTCGCGCAGCAAAGGGGGCAATAAAAATGGGGCGATGGTGGGGATGGCGCCCAGACGCCACTGGCCTTGGCCAGGGGCCTTGGCATCCTCACAGCGTTGCATCAGGTCGCCTGCATCGCTCAGCACACGCCTGGATGACATGATTGTGCCTCCAGTTGGTCACGACGTGAAGGTGATCAGCATTGGCATGTTCGTCGAGAACGCTAATGCCGCTGTTGCCTGGCGTGGTCCCATGTTGCAACGCACGATCACGCAATTCTTGACCGACGTTTACTTCGGTGACCTCGACTTCTTGTTATTAGACCTGCCACCTGGCACCGGTGATGTTGCCATCACTGTGGGTCAGCAGCTTCCCAACGCTGAAGTGCTTGTGGTCACTACGGGACAGACTGCAGCAAGTGAGGTTGCTGTGCGGGCCGGCGTCGTGGCCCGCCAGACTGGCCAACGCATCTTGGGCGTCGTGGAAAACATGGGTCCACTTGTTCTG
>JALQVJ010000062.1 GCA_023260355.1 Burkholderiaceae bacterium
ACGCATGCTCAATGCCGACCAGTTTGAAGAAGCGCGCCAAATCTTGCGCGATATCGAGTCGCTCGACAACCACACGGCCTTCTTGTTCGACAAGATCAACTTCTTGATGGATGCGACCGTGGGTTTCCTCAACATCAACCAGAACAAGATCATCAAGATTTTCTCGGTGGCGAGCGTGTGTCTGTTGCCGCCAACCTTGGTGGCCAGCTTGTATGGCATGAACTTTCGCTTCATCCCCGAGTTGCAGTGGGAGTATGGGTACGCCTACGCCCTGGCCCTGATGGTGGCCTCGGCAGTCATCCCTATGCTTTACTTCCGAAAGCGCGGCTGGCTCAAGTAGCCGACTCTTGTGGCCACAAAAAAAGCAACCCGAGGGTTGCTTTTTCATGGGCGCATTGGGGATATCAACTGCGCAACTCGCGACGCAAGATCTTGCCAACCGGGGTCTTGGGAAGCTCTTGGCGGAATTCAACCACCTTGGGTTGTTTGTAACCCGTGAGATTGGCTCGGCAGTGTTCACGCACAGCCTCCTCGGTCAAAGACGCGTCTTTTCGAACCACAACCAGCTTCACAGCTTCGCCAGAGTGTTCATCGGGCTGACCCACGGCGGCGCACTCCAGCACGCCATTCAGGTTGGACACCACATCTTCGATTTCGTTGGGGTACACGTTGAAGCCAGACACCAAAATCATGTCCTTCTTGCGATCCACAATTTTGAAGAAACCACGCTCGTCCATCGTCCCGACGTCACCCGTGCGGAAGTAGCCATCAGCCGTCATCACTTTGGCGGTCTCGTCTGGGCGCTGCCAATAGCCAGCCATGACCTGAGGGCCTTTGATGGCGATCTCACCCGGCTGTCCGACCGGCACGTCTTGGCCATCGTCGTCAATGATCTTCATGTATGTGTTGGGGATCGGCACCCCAATCGTGCCTGTGAACGTGTCGCTGTTGGTGGGGTTGCAACTGGCTGAAGGCGAAGTCTCCGACAAGCCATAGCCTTCCACGACTGGGCAACCTGTCTTGCTCAGCCACAATGTCGCCACCGCGCTTTGAACAGCGGTACCACCGCCCAAGCTCACGCGCAG
>JALQVJ010000096.1 GCA_023260355.1 Burkholderiaceae bacterium
AAAATCGGGTCTGAACGTGCCAGGGGTCAGGGGAACACGCACCACGACGCCGCCCGCCAGTTCAATATTGGGCACATAACTGTCGTAGCAGGGCTCTAAAACGATGACCTCATCGCCTGGATGCACGATGCTCAATATCGCCGTCAAGATGGCTTGGGTGGCACCGGCAGTGATCGTGACCTCGGTGGCGGGGTCGTAGGTGCGCCCGTACAAGGCCGCAATCTTGGCGCTGATGGCTTCACGCAATGGCGCGATACCGGCCATGGGCGGATATTGATTCAGGCCTTGCGCCATGGCGTCGCTCACGGCTTGCGGCAGGCGCGGATCGCCTGCAAAGTCGGGAAATCCTTGGCCCAAATTGACCGCGTTGTGCTCCGTTGCCAACGCCGACATCACCGTAAAAATCGTCGTGCCCACATTGGGCAAGCGGCTGGGAATGACGGGTGTGTGTGGGGTACTCGTTGTCATAGACCGTAATTTTCACCCACGTTTTGCATCGCTTTGCGAATCAGGTCTTTGTTCAGGCGCTCGCTCAACAACTCAGCCAAGCGCAACACCACTTCGCGCAAATAGGCCCCCCGCTTGAAGGCCACACGAGCAATGTTGGTGCCGAACAGGTGTCCCGCAGGACGCACGGCCAAATCAGGGTCGTGCGCATCACCTTCGACCGCCATCTGGGCCACGATGCCCACGCCCATGCCCAACTTGACATAGGTTTTGATCACGTCAGAGTCAATGGCTTCGAGCGCGATATTGGGCTTGAGTCCCTGAGAGGCAAAGGCCATGTCCACACGCGTGCGCCCGGTGAACGAAGGGTGATACGTCACCAAGGGGTACGCCGCCAAGTCTTGCAGTCGAATCCGCTCCAGATCCAGCAGGGGGTGGCCTAACGGCATCACCAACACGTGCTGCCATTCGTAGCAGGGAAGGGAAATCAAGCCTTCGTAGTCTGCAAGGCTTTCTGTGGCGATGCCGATATCAGCCACATCGTCAAGCAACATCTTCGCAACCTGAGAGGGCGAGCCTTGGTGCAGGCTGACGTTGACTTTGGGGTACACCTGTCGCAACTTGGCGACGGGCCGCGGCAGCACATACCGCGCTTGGGTGTGGGTGGTGGCGATGGACACGGTGCCGCTGTCGTTGTTGGCGTACTGTTGTCCCACTCGCTTGAGGTTTTGCACTTCGCGCATGATCAGCTCAATGCTGCGAAGGACTTCCGCGCCAGGCTCCGTGACACGTTTGAGGCGCTTGCCGTGGCGCGCAAATATCTCAACGCCCAACTCGTCTTCGAGTTCGATGATGGCTTTGGAAACCCCGGGCTGTGAGGTGTGCAGTGCCTTGGCGGTTTCAGTGAGGTTCAGGTTGCGCCTGACCGCCTCTTGAACAAATTTGAACTGGTGCAGATTCACCGGGCCATCCCCAGAGAGTTGATGCTCGAATTATGCAGTGGATTGAAGGGCGAGCCTGACGACTGCCAGCTGAACCCCAGGGTCGTCCCCAGCGGCTGGCAGCAATTCGACTGTGATGCCGTCCAGTGCGTCCTTCAGGCCCTGGATGCGCTCCGGCAGGTCAGCCCGGATGTGCTTGCCAATCCCGAAAAACAGCGGGAGCACCCTAAACGAGCGGATACCCTGCTCGAACAGTGGCTTGGCCGCTTGGATCAAATCAGGCTCACACAGCTCCAAATACGCGCATGCCACTGGCGTACCGGGGCTGGACTCCCGCATGCGCATGGCCATGGCTTCGATGTTTTCGCGCCAAATCGGATCACGCGAGCCGTGCGCCCAAATCAAAACCGCTGTCTGTTCCGCCGTGTAGGAGGGTGTCTGTGTCATTGTTTGGCAACCAGCCAGCCAAAAGCTGTGAGTGATATGCCTGAGTAAATCAGGCTGGGCGAGGCCGCCGCCAACCAAGGGGTCCAGCCGTTGAGATTGCCGATGAATCCAAATAGGTTGTTGAGCAAGTAAAAGCTGATGCCAGTCATCACGCCGACGAAGACATAGCCAGCAATCCCACCTTTTCGAAAGTGCAGGTACCCAAATGGCAACACCATGATCACCATCACCATGCAACTGAGCGGGTAGAAAACCTTGCGCCAAAAATCAATTTCGAATCGTTGCGCGTTCTGGTCATTGGCTTCCAGGTGGCGCACATAGCGATACAAATCAATCGTGCTCATGCGGCTGTTGCGCAGCAACTCTGCTGAGACCATGCTGGCGTTCAAGCTGGTTGACCAGGGCAGGGCATCCCAGACCTTGTCCTCTACCGCAGCCCCTTGCTCGCCATTCGGGTAGACCACGCGCCGCGCCTTGTGCAAGACCCAAGTGCCTTCTGTTTCCAAGGTGGCCCACGCGGCCTGCGTTTCCCGGGTCAGTCGGCCTTCGGCGTTGAACTCAAATATGCGAATCGCCTCGGGGTTGCCATCCGCGTTCAACGCGCCCACGTTGATCGCTGCACCACCTTGATCGGTGCGCTCTCTCAACCAGGCACCCGTGCGTCCGGTGCTGATCTTCCCTTGGAACTGAGACTTGATCAGTGCTTGCTGGCGCTCCATGGCGGGCACCACGAAGTCACCCACGACAAAAGTGGCCACACCCATCAAAACCCCCGTCAGCGCCAAAGAACGCAGCGCCAAACCCGGGCCTAGGCCACCAATTCGCAGCACGGTGAACTCCGAATGTTGCGCCAATCGGGCCATCACAAAAACACCGCCAATCAACAAGCAGATCGGGATCAGCGTGTAGGCGTGCGTGGGCAGGCCCAGCGCCAAGTCAATGGCGATGTCTTTCATGCCGTACACACGGCCAGGTTGGCCAATGGCGGGTTGCCCCAATGACTTCAATTCATCCAACAGGTCAAAGAAGGTCATCAACGAGACGAACCCGGTGAGCGTCCACAGGGTGGCTTTGAGAATTTCTCTCTGAATGAGCAGGCGAACGGTCTTCATGCGGTCTGCCCTGAGGTCGGCGCAGCGGGCCACAAGTGGCGCCAACTCCACTGGTAATGGCGTTTTGTGAGCCATATCGCGCTGAGCAAACAGATGCCACCATGCAATCCCACAAGGGCGCCCCAAAGCCCAATGCGCCCAGATGACACCCAGCTTTGGGACACCGTTGTGAGGTTGAAGTACACGATCGCGGTCAATGCGGCCATTGCAATGCTTGCGCCGCTGCCCATGCGGGGGTTGACCTGTGCAATGGTCAATCCCAGCAGCACCAGGTTCGCCGCCAGCAACACCATGCCTGCGCGCCAAGCCAGTTCGCCCTGCGCCCAGAGGCTCTTGTTCTGAATCAGTTCAAGTGTGGGGGTCGAGCGCACGCCGGCAGCTTGCAATTGTGCGGACGCTTGTTCCATCGCGATGGTCAGCGCCTCGAACTGAACCACGCGAAACCCATCGCCCTCAGGCAGTTGCTGCACCCGCTCACCATCGATCAACTTGACCGCCCCTTTGCCGCCGCTAGGACTGTTCATGCTCGATCGAGACGTGATGATCACGTCAGTACCGGTGGATTGATCCAGGTAAAACAGGCTGCGCGCGACGCTGTTGGCGTCGGTGCTTTTTTCAACAAAAAACACCTTCTTGCCATTGCCAGACTCCTGAAATTGACCCGGCGTCACCCGGTCAATGTCGGCGCGCTGTTCATAGCGCTGCCGCAAATCCTGAACCTGTTGGTTGGTCCAAGGCCAAACCCACCACTGCATTGCGGCAACGGCCACCACCAAAGGCAGGGAAAATTGATACAGCGGTTTGACCAAGCGAGCCAACCCTTGACCGCTGCTGAACCAAATGTCCATTTCGCTGTCGCGATACATGCGCGAAAGGACCGAAACCGTCGCAATTAAAAGCGCGATCGTGATGATGGCCGGCATTTGCCCAAGGGCCGAGTAGCCCATCGCCACCGTGATGGCTTGCGGGTCCACGCGCCCCACGTTGGCGTCATGGAGCGTACGCACCAAGCGCACGGTCATGGCAATGGTGAATAACACCACCCACGACGCCCAAAAACTGCGCGCCAACTCTTTGCGGATTGAAGAATGGAATAACATTGAGAGATCGAACAACTAGGGGTGAATTATGAACGTGGATGCCAAGTCTTTGGGAATGGCGGCTGCATCGCAAGTTGCTTGTGATGTTTTGGTCGTCTTGTTGGGAACCGACAAAGTTGCTCAATCCGGTGCACTAGCCCAATGGCTTGCAGCGGCAGTGCAAGCCAAAGACCTGAACCAAACCGGGGACACCGTTCAAGCCTACGGACTGGCTGGCGTGAAAGCGCGCCAAGTCGTCGCCGTGAAAGTCAACGATGACACGCCCAAGGCGTGGCACAAGGCGCTGAGCAAAGGCTTGAGTGGCCTTGCGACGCCGCGCGTCAAAAAGATCACCGTGCATGTCGAAGCTGGCGGCTTGGATGCTTTGGTGTGGCAACACTTGGCGATGGCAGCCCAAGAGGCGTTTTATGGGTACCAAACCACCAAAGCCGCAACAGCCAAGGCGCAGCCCCAACGCGCATTGACCTTCACGGGGGCATTGAATGCCGCTGCCCAAGACGGCATCGCGCGTGCCATGGGCGTGTGGGAAGGGGTAGCCTTGGCGCGCGAATGGGCCAATCGACCCGCCAACCACGCCACCCCAACGCACCTCGGCGAGGTGGCGAAGTCCCTCGGTCGGGCCAAGAATTTGTCGGTCAAGGTCATGGGCCCCGCCGAAGTGCGCAAGCTGAAAATGGGCGCCTTTTTGTCGGTGGCTGCCGGCTCGGATGAGCCCCTTCGTTTCATCGTCATGGAGTACCAAGGCGCCCCCAAATCAGAAGCCCCAGTGGTGCTGGTGGGCAAGGGCGTCACCTTTGATACCGGTGGCATCTCGCTCAAGCCCGGGCCCGGCATGGATGAAATGAAATTCGATATTCGTGGCGCCGCCAGTGTGCTCGGTGCCATGAAGGCC
>JALQVJ010000165.1 GCA_023260355.1 Burkholderiaceae bacterium
GCCAACACGTGCTTGACGACTGTCTTCAGGGCATTGATGCCGCAGACTCTGCCAGCGCTCGCGATGGGTTCGAGCACAACTGGCAAAGCCTGCGGGTGGTCGACCACTTGGAGCACAAGTACCCCCACCATGATGGTTTGAATTTGTGTTTTGAAACGCGTGAGGGCATTTTGAAACACTGCTCTCGTGCTCGGGCTCAGCAACTGGAAGCCGCCGAGCCCAATGGCGTTGGGGCGCGATTCTTGTCTGGCGGGCAACCGAGCTTGGAGGCGCAGCTATGCAATTGGGCGGATCAAGTGGCTTACAACGCGCATGACGTCGATGACGGCGTGCGCTCCGGGCTGCTGACCTTGGAGCAATTGCGCCACGTGCCGTGGCTGAATGCGCTGTTGATGGAGATTGATGCCGAGCACCCGCAATTGGATGACCGGCGTCGCCTGTATGCCTTGACCCGAAGGATGCTCAGCGAGGGCGTGTATGACATTTTGAAGGCGACACAAGCCAATCTTGCTGGCGTGTCCTCTGTGGCAGAGGTCCGGGCGTCCGCGCTGCCTCTGGTCGGATTCACTCCGGAGATGAGAGAGGCCATGAAACACCTCAAGGGGTTTCTGTTCAAGAACCTTTACCGCCATGAGCGCGTGAAGCAAACGATGGCGCAGGCCGAGCAGGTCATGCGCGAATTGTTCGTGGCGTATTGGGAGAATCCGAATGAGGTGCCGGATCGTTTTCGCCAAGAAGACGACCACGCACGGGCAGTCGCGGACTACTTGGCGGGCATGACGGACCGGTTTGCGATCAAGGAACACTTGCGCCTGACTGGGCGGCAGGTGTTCAACTGAGGAAGTTCAATGGCACGTCGATCGCGCTGGAGCCCTCCTGGGTGGACCCAATTGGTGATGGTGCGAGGCAACAACAACCAGCCGGTGTTCGTCGACGATGTGGATCGGCAGTATTGGCTCGATTTGGGGGCACGCGAGGCGTTGCGTCTCTCCGTGGATGTGCACGCGTTCGTATTGCTCAGCGACAGAGCCTCTTGGTTAGCCACTCCCCAAGCCGATAGCGCGGTCAGTCAGTGGATGCAGTCGCTTGGCCGGCACTACGTGCGCTACTTTAATCAGAGGCATCAGCGCCGTGGCACCCTATGGGAGGGACGGTATCGCGCCGGCTTGCTGCAGCCGGAGCGGCACTTGCTGGGGGCGATGGCGCATTTGGACTGGGCGCCAGTGCATGCAGGCCTGGTCGCGCACCCGGTCGATTGGCGTTGGGGCAGCTATGCCCACTATGCCGGGCGGCGGCACGACAAATGGCTGCATCCCCACGAGATGCTGTGGAGTTTGGGCAACACGCCATTTGCGAGGGAGGCCGCTTACGCGCGCTTGATCGCGGCC
>JALQVJ010000174.1 GCA_023260355.1 Burkholderiaceae bacterium
CTTGAAGCAGACTATGCGCTGCAAGATTACCCAGCTCGCCTCACGGACCGCCTCCAACATTGGGCCGAGGTCGCACCCGAGCGCACGCTGTTTGCGCGCCGTGTCAAGCTGGCCAACGGCGCGTTGGGCGACTGGAAACACATCAGCTTCTCACAGGCATGGGCCACAGCCAGGGCCCTTGCGCAAAGCCTCATCAACAGGGGTTTGAGTGCCGAGCGTCCAGTGGTCATCCTCAGTGAAAACAGCCTCGAGCATGCCATGTTGGCGCTTGGGTGCATGGTCGCCGGCGTGCCATTTGTGCCCACGTCGCCACCCTACTCTTTGGTCAGCCAAGACTACGACAAGCTCAAGCACGTGCTGCGCACCACGACACCAGGCATGGTGTTCGCCAGTGACGCCCGATACGCCAAAGCCATGGCAGCGACTTGCAGCGAAGACATGGAATTGGTCATGGTGGAGGGCAGCGACGCACCCGAGTTGGGTGGCCGCCCAGTCACAGCGTTTGACGCGTTGTGCGCGACGGTCGCCACACCGGCGGTCGACGCAGCGATGGCCGCTACTGGCCCCGACACCATTGCCAAGTTCTTGTTCACCAGTGGCTCGACCAAGATGCCCAAAGCGGTGATCAACACCCAACGCATGTGGTGCGCCAATCAGCAGCAAATGTTGCAATCGATGCCCGTGCTCGGCGAATCGCCGCTGGTGTTGATCGACTGGCTGCCTTGGAACCACACCTTCGGCGGCAACCACAACTTTGGCATGGTGGTCTACCACGGTGGCACCCTCTACATCGACGACGGAAAGCCTACGCCAGCCTTGATGCACGAGACCTTGCGCAACTTGCGCGAAATCTCGCCCACGGTGTACTTCAACGTGCCGACCGGCTTTGAAGCAATCGCCAACGCCATGACCACCGACGACGTCCTGCGCAGGACCTTGCTCGCCCGCGTGAAGATGTTTTTCTACGCGGGTGCGGCGCTGGCACAACCCATTTGGGACAGCCTCTATGCCTCGCAAGAGCGCGAAATCGGCGAGCGCATCGTCATGGGCACAGGCTTGGGCATGACCGAGTCCGGGCCCTTTGGCATCTTTGTGACCAACCCATTCGTGCATGCCGGTGATCTCGGCGTTCCCACACCCGGGCTTGAACTCAAGCTGGTCGAAACCGACGGCAAAACCGAAGTCCGCTACCGTGGCCCCAACATCACGCCTGGCTATTGGCGCAACGCCGAAGAGACGGCAGCCGCCTTCGATGAAGAGGGATTTTTCAAAACCGGCGATGCCGTCAAATGGATCGACGAAACCGACATCCATTTGGGCCTCAAGTTTGACGGCCGCATTGCCGAAGACTTCAAGCTTGCGACGGGCACCTTTGTGAGCGTGGGCCCGCTGCGCGGCAAGATCATTGCCGAGGGCGCACCCTACATCCAAGACGCGGTGCTGACCGGCATCAACATGAAAGAAGTCGGCGCCATGATCTTCCCAACACCTGCTGTGCGCCAACTCAGTGGCCTGCCCGACAGCGCACCGCTGGCAGACGTCTTGAACAGCGCGCCCGTGTTGGC
>JALQVJ010000221.1 GCA_023260355.1 Burkholderiaceae bacterium
CAAAGCCGGTCTTGCGGATGGACTTCAAAAACTGCTTGGGGATGATGGCGTCGGTGTCGACGTTCTCGCGGTCCATGGGAGCCACGATGCCTTTGTGGAGGGTGAATTTCTGCATGATTTTTATCCCTTAGGCGAACTTGCGCACGTCCACAAAGTGGCCATGAATGGCGGCAGCGGCGGCCATGGCGGGACTGACCAAATGGGTGCGACCGCCGTTGCCTTGACGGCCCTCAAAGTTGCGGTTGCTCGTCGATGCGCAGCGCTCACCAGGTTCCAAACGGTCGGCGTTCATGGCCAAACACATGGAACAACCGGGTTCGCGCCACTCGAAGCCTGCGGCTTTGAAAATTTCATGCAGGCCTTCGCGTTCGGCTTGTTCTTTGACCAAGCCTGAGCCTGGCACCACCATGGCGAGCTTAACGTTTTTGGCGACTTTTTGGCCGAGTTTTTTCACGACCGCAGCGGCTTCGCGCATGTCTTCGATGCGGCTGTTTGTGCAAGAGCCGATGAACACCTTGTCGACGAACACATCAGTGATGGCTTTGCCCGGCTGCAGACCCATGTAGGTCAGCGCGCGCTCAATCGCAGCGCGCTTGTTGGGGTCTTTTTCTTTGTCTGGATCAGGGATTGCGCCTTTGACATCGAGCACCATCTCGGGCGAGGTACCCCATGTCACATGGGGCAGGATGTCTTCGGCCTTGAGTTCAACGACTGCATCAAACTTGGCGTCAGCGTCGGAGTGCAAGGTCTTCCAGTACGCGACAGCTTGGTCCCACTCAACGCCTTGAGGTGCGAGTGGGCGGTTCTTCACATATTCGATGGTCTTCTCATCCACGGCCACCAGGCCTGCTCGTGCACCGGCCTCAATGGCCATGTTGCACACCGTCATGCGGCCTTCCATGCTCAGGCTGCGGATCGCAGAGCCCGCAAATTCAATGGTGTATCCCGTGCCACCTGCGGTACCGATCTTGCCGATGATGGCCAGCACCACGTCCTTGCCTGTCACGCCGGTGGCCAGCTTGCCGTCCACTTTGACCAGCATGTTCTTGGCCTTTTTGGCGAGCAAGGTTTGCGTGGCCATCACGTGCTCAACCTCCGACGTGCCAATGCCGTGTGCCAGCGCACCGAACGCACCGTGGGTCGAGGTGTGGCTGTCGCCGCACACCACCGTCATGCCGGGGAGCGTCGCGCCGTTTTCAGGGCCAATCACGTGCACAATGCCTTGGCGCTTGGACATGAATGGAAAGAACGCGGCAGAGCCAAATTCAGCCATGTTGGCATCCAGCGTGGTGATCTGCTCTTTGCTGATGGGATCGGTGATGCCGTCGTAACCCAGCTCCCAACCTGTCGTGGGCGTGTTGTGGTCGGCGGTTGCCACGATCGAGCTCGTGCGCCAGACTTTGCGACCCGCTTGGCGAATGCCTTCAAACGCCTGGGGGCTGGTCACTTCATGGACCAAGTGGCGATCGATATACAAAATGGCGGTGCCATCTTCTTCGGTGTGAACGACGTGCTCGTCCCAGATTTTGTCGTAAAGGGTGCGTCCCATAATGAGTCCTTAATCGAATCGAACATTTTAGACGCTGTGCACCGTGCTCGCTGTGCCTCAGCCTGCAAACTTGAGCTTTGAAAGACAACATGAAACCCTACATCAGCATGGTCACACTGGGCGTTTTGGATGTCGCCCGTGCCGCTCGGTTTTACCGCGAGGGTCTGGGGTTCCCTCAGGTGGAGTCACCGCCTGAGGTGGCGTTCTTTAACCTGCATGGGAGCTGGCTGGGCCTGTACGGGCGCGCCGACATGGCGCAAGAGGGCGGTGTGCGCGCAGCACCAAGCGACGCCGGCTCGGCGACCACCTTGGCGCACAACGTCGCAAGCAGCCAAGCCGTGGATCAAGTCTTGGCCCAAGCAGAGGCGGCAGGTGCCACGGTCACGCGCCGCGGTCGCGCCATGGCTTGGGGCGGCTATTGCGGACACTTTGTTGACCTGGACGGCCACCTTTGGGAGGTCGCGCACAACCCGTTCATGGTGGTCGGCCCCCAAGTGGATTGATTGGCGCCAATGCGCGGCCGGGGGCCTTGACCCATTGGAGCGCCCACGAAAAAGCCCGCAGCAGCGGGCTTTTTGCGATCAACTGCACCAAAGTGCAGTGCGGTGCATCACTTGACGCTGCGAGCCTCGGCGCCGGTGAACAACTGGCGGGGACGGCCGATCTTGTACTCGGGGTCGCCAATCATTTCGTTCAATTGGGCGATCCAGCCAGAGGTGCGAGCCAAGGCGAAGATGCCGGTGAACAGGTTCACAGGAATGCCGATCGCGCGCTGGACGATGCCTGAGTAGAAGTCGACGTTCGGGTAGAGCTTGCGCTGCACGAAGTAGTCGTCTTCCAAAGCGATCTTCTCCAAAGCCTTGGCCAGCTTGAACAGCGGGTCGTTTTCCAAACCCAACTCGGCCAACACTTCATTGCAAGTCTCTTGCATCAACTTGGCGCGAGGGTCATAGTTCTTGTAGACGCGGTGACCAAAGCCCATCAAGCGCACACCAGAGTTCTTGTCTTTGACCTGCTCCATGAACTCGCCCGCTTGACGGCTGATTCCGTAGTTCCCTTCCAAAAGGTGTACGGTCGTAAGGTTGGGTCCTTTCTGGGTCCAATTCTCTCGCAACAGCAGACTCACATTAGAGCTGTTCTCACCTCCCGCAT
>JALQVJ010000247.1 GCA_023260355.1 Burkholderiaceae bacterium
AACACCTGAACAGTTGATGGCGAAATACCACCTGCTCACGGCTGCCAAACCCTTGACTCCTTGATTTGCCGCTAAGGGCAACGTTTTCGATTGGGTAACAGGCTGTTGCGCTTCGTGACCTTGGGTGCAGCCGCAGGCCACGGCACCTGCATCCGTCAAAGACTCTCTTTGGGTGCCCCTGCCGTGACGTCTGTGGGCTTGGTGGGCTTGGACTTGGGTGCTTTGGCGGTGTGGATCTTGCGCATGGCTTTGTCGAAAGCGCCTGCGCGCAAGTCGTCAGCAGCCTTCAGGCTGCGTTCAAGGGCTTGTTCAATTCCCACTCGCTGGTCTGGGGAGGGCTTGTTCAACACCCAATTGGCCACTTCTGACTTGACGCCTGGGTGACCAATGCCGATACGCAAGCGCCAATAATCGGAGCCGCCCATGCGTGCGTGAATGTCTCTCAGTCCGTTGTGGCCTGCATGGCCACCGCCTTGCTTGAGCTTTACCTCTCCAGCCGGCAGATCGAGTTCGTCGTGTATCACTAGGATTTGATCCAACGGGATTTTGAAAAACTTGGCCACGGCAGACACCGATTGCCCACTCAAATTCATGAATGTGGACGGCTTAAGCAGCCAAATCTTGTCGTCTCCGACCCCTTGTGTGCCGACCCAACCGAAATCGCTTGGTCGCGCCTGTAACGGAATGTTCCATTGTTGTGCGAGCTGGTCTATCCACCAAAATCCGACGTTGTGTCGGGTCGCTTCGTATTCAGTGCCTGGATTGCCCAAGCCAACGTAGAGTCGGATCATGCGTGCATTATGCGAGAGCCCAATGAAAAACGCCTCGGAGCGCGAACGACCGAGGCGTTTGGTGCGAAGCGCCCCCGATTACTCGGCTGCTGCCTCACCTGCATCAGCTGCGCCACCCTTAGGAGCGACAGCGGTCACAACGGTTTGCTCACCGCCATGGCCGTGGTCAACCAAAGTGACGCCTTCTGGCAGAACCAGTTGGCTGGCGTGAATGCTCTCGCCTTTGTTCATCTTGGACAGATCGACTTCGATGTGGCTTGGCAGCTTGGAGGCCACGCACTGCACGTCGATTTCGTTCATGACTGGGTTGATCAAGCACTTGTCAGTTTTCACAGCGGGCGACTCTTCAGCGCCTACAAAGTGCAGAGGCACCTTCTTGTGCAACACCGTGTTGCCGCTCACACGTTGGAAGTCAACGTGCAAAACCAAGGGCTTGAATGGGTGGTACTGGATGTCACGCAACATGACTTGCTCGCTCTTGCCAGCCAGCTCCATATCCAACACCGAGGCGTGGAATGCTTCTTTTTGTGCCGCATGCCACAGGGCATTGTGATCCAACTCGATAGCGGTAGGCTCAACGTTGCCACCATACACAATACCGGGCGTGCGACCAGAATTGCGCAGACGGCGGCTCGCACCCGTACCCTGCTTAGCGCGCTCAAAAGCGACGAATTTCATACTCTTCTCCTGGAACCTTGAGGTTCGCTGTTGAAGGCATCCGCGACCAGATGACCTTCGAGGTTAAACACCACTGCGCCTGCTAGCAGGCGCGAAGTGGCGGGCTATTGATCGAGAGCGCTCGGGTTTAGAAAAGCCCGTCGCGCTCCGCGAACAAACTGAGAACCGACTCGCCGGAGGCGATGCGCGCGATGGTTTCAGCCATCAGCGGCGCCACGGAAAGTTGGCGAATCTTCTTGCATGCCTTGGCTGACTCGCTCAAGGGAATGGTATTGGTGACCACCACCTCATCCAGAGCCTCACCCTTGTTGATGCGGTCGATCGCAGGGCCTGAGAAGATGGGATGAGTACAGTAGGCGTACACGTTCCTCGCGCCGCGCTCTTTGAGCACTTCGGCGGCTTTGACCAGGGTGCCTGCGGTGTCAATCATGTCGTCCATGATCACGCAGTTGCGGCCGTCGATGTCGCCAATCACATGCATGACTTCAGAGACGTTGGCACGCGGGCGGCGCTTGTCGATGATGGCCATATCGCAGCCCAGCTGCTTTGCCAGAGCTCGGGCACGCACCACGCCACCGACGTCGGGCGACACGACCAACAGGTCTTCGTAGTTCTTTTGGCGCAAATCACCCAGGAGGGCGGGGGAGGCGTAAATGTTGTCAACCGGAATGTCGAAGAAACCTTGGATTTGATCGGCGTGCAAATCCATGGTCAGCACGCGCGAGACGCCCACAGCCTGCAACATGTTGGCAACCACTTTTGCGCTGATCGGCACGCGACTGGAGCGTGGACGGCGGTCTTGGCGCGCGTACCCAAAATACGGAATCACTGCTGACACACTCGTGGTCGATGCGCGCTTGAGTGCATCCACCATGATGATGAGCTCCATCAGGTTTTCGTTCGTGGGAGCGCATGTGGGCTGAATGATGAATGCATTGCGTGCCCGCACGTTTTGCGTGATTTCAACGGTCACTTCGCCGTCTGAAAAACGACCGACGTTGATGCCACCTAAAGAGGTGTTCAAGTGCTCGGCGATCTCTTGGGCCAATACCGGATTGGCGTTGCCCGTGAATAGCATGAAATCTTGTGAAAGGCTCGCCATGGTGCACTCAGCCGGTAGTTGACAAAACAAACGCGCCACCGTTTAAGGCGGTGGCGAGATGAATTTGGCAGGGGAGGAAGGACTCGAACCCTCGCATGCCGGAATCAAAATCCGGTGCCTTAACCAACTTGGCGACTCCCCTACACTGACCGCTAGCCGTGGGCAGGCGATCAAAAATCGTTGCAGATTGTACCCTCTGTTGCCTTGGATTTATGAAATCCAGTGTGCCAGTGGATGCATTTTCAGCACGTTGCCTTGGTGGATCAACCAGCCGGCAGGTGCTTCTGAAACATCAACGGAGTCGGCATGGACAGCAAACACTGCACTGCCAGAACCCGTCATTCGTGCGGTCAATTTCTTTTGCGCTAGCCAGTTGATCGCGGCTTGTATCTCATGACATACCGAAACCGCTGGCGCTTGCAAATCGTTTCGACCAAACGAATAAGGTTGCCAGTCTGTGTCGCCCGCAACCCTGTGCTCTGCAAAGTCCGACATTGTAGCAGGCTTTGTGTCCCTGGTTAAGAGCGAGGAGCTAAAAATTTCACTGGTTGACACGCCCGCTGACGGCTTCAGGATCGTGACGCGAGTCGGCGGGAGAGCCAGGGGCGTCAATTGCTCACCGATGCCTTCCACCCACGCGTTTTGACCGCCAATAAAAAACGGCACGTCCGCGCCCAGACCTGCTGCAATGTCAAGCAAGGCCTTGCGACTCAGTTTCAAATTCCACAGGCGATTAAGGCCGATCAAGCAGGTGGCCGCGTCTGACGAACCCCCACCCAGACCAGCTTGCATCGGTACGCGTTTGGTCAGTTCCATGTGAACGCCTTTGGTGCAGCCTGTGGCGCGCTGCAATGCTTGCGCCGCTCGCACCATCAAGTCATCGCTGGGCAGCCCAAAGTCCGCGTTGAGATCTGAGCGTGATACGCCGCCGGCGCGGCTGAACAGATTGATCTGATCGGCCCAATCCACCAGAGCAAATACCGACTGCAGCAAGTGGTAGCCATCGCTCCTGCGGCCTATGACGTGGAGGAACAAGTTGATTTTGGCTGGCGCTGGCAGCCCAATCAATTCAGTGACGCCGTCCTCGGGGACGGGATAGTTGGAGTTCATCAAAGCTCTATGGTTGCAGCAGCAATTTGAACGTCAGCGCGGGTTCCGGAGACACTCTTCTCGCAATGACTATCCGGGATTGGTCTGGGCGTGTTTCTTGATCGACTTGCCATGCCGGAACAGGGTTGGGGTCGTTGGTTACCCATCGCCAAAGTTGCGCCATTTGAATACCCGAGCCGATCAGGGCGTTGAGCATGGCATCGGCACTTGGGTATTCATTGATTTCGTTGCCGCGTTGGATCAGGGCAGATCCAGGTGCCCAAGATGCAAGTGCCAGCGTGGTCCCAATCGGACTGATCAAAGTCAGGCGCCCTTCGGCACCCGTGCCCTCTAGGCGGAATCGCGCTTGCCAGGTCTGCGGGGTGGCTTGGTGCACGGTCAGTGCCAGGCGCCCTTCGTACTCCCGCAAGGGTTGTGTTGCGATCGGTGAAACGCTCGCACAG
This sequence comes from Burkholderiaceae bacterium, assembly GCA_023260355.1. Lineage (GTDB taxonomy): Bacteria > Pseudomonadota > Gammaproteobacteria > Burkholderiales > Burkholderiaceae_C > RS62. The sequence goes on from JALQVJ010000247.1 coordinate 4,125, forward strand.
CCTACAAAGAATGCCGCAATCACGGCGGCTGCAAGGGTGCTTTTGAAGCGAGCGCCCCGTGCCACACCGATCGCACGTACAGATGTCGAAGCGGCTTGCATTGTCAGCGCAGGGAATCGAATCGCGCCAGCGTGGATCGCAGCGTCGCATTTTCGGCATCCAAGGCAAGTCCCTGACGCCAAGTTTCACGGGCTTGATCGCGACGACCAAGCGCCCATTGGACCTCACCCAGGTGCGCTGCAATTTCAGCATCAGCCCGAGACAGCCACGCTTGCATCAAGACCTTTTCAGCCTGCACAAGGTCGCCGCTTCGGAACAGCACCCAGCCCCAGCTGTCTAAAACGAAGGGATCGTTGGGCACGATTGTCAGCGCTGCCTGAATGAGCGATTTGGCTTCATCGAGTCGAATGCCGCGATCCGCCAAGGAATACCCTAGCGCATTGCGCGCTTGATGGTCTTCAGGCTCCAGTTCCATGTGGCGGCGCATCAAGCGCTCCATGTCGGCGTACCTGCCCAGGCGCTCGGCCACCATGCCTTGCGTGTAAATCCAGTCTGCCTCACCTGGGTATCTTTGGCTGGCTTGGGCCAAGAGTTCGTAGGCCTGATCCCATGCATCATGGTCTTTGAGGAGCTGAACGCGCATCCACATCAGGCGCCTTTGCGCGCGGGGGTCGTCAGCCGGTTGACCAGCCAAAAGCCGCTTGGCTTCGTCTAATCTTCCTTGTGATGCAAGGATGCTGGATTTGCGAAAAGCAAGATTCAGTGGATCCGCGTCGCCATCTGCCTGAGCCAGCCACTGTTCGGCTTCAGCCCACTTCTTTTCCTTTTGGGCGATCTCCGCGAGCAACAAAATGGCAGTGTTTCGGTCTCTGAGGGTGGGGGGATCTGGCTCTTGGATGGCCGTCACCTGCTCAACCGCTTTCTGGGCTTGCGCCTTGGCACGCGCCCAGTTCTTTTGCTCTGCATTGAGTGTCGCCATCAGCAAGAGTGATGTCAGATCGAGATTTGGGTTGCCTTGTGCCACCTCTAAGACTTCCAGGGCTCGCTTGTTTTGATGCATTTGCGCGAGTGCCCGTGCATAGTAGTAACGAATCCGCAAGTCGGCATCCGCCGCGCTCAAATAGCGCTCAATCTGAGGTTGCAGTGCCCATTCACCCGTGTCGAGCAACGCCACTGCGAGCGTCAAGGCCAGCCGGTTGGTGGGCGACTTTTGCAGCGCAAATGTCGCGTCGCGAAGGGCTTCAGATTTGTCGCCAACCTGGAGGGCTGTGGCGCCCAGGATGGCATATGCTGAGGCACCGCGAATGGGATCCTTGACCAGAGGCCCAATGGCCCGCCTAACCAGAGGCGCACGCTCTTGAGGCTTTTGTACCCGCTCTAGCAACCGAGGCAGTGTGCCGCCCAGTTCAATGAGCTGATCTGGGGATAGCAGCTTCGCCAAACCGCTCAGCGTTTCGGATGCATCGCCGGTCTTTTGGAGCAAAAGTTCCAGCCCCAGCTTTTGTTGGGCAGCTTCAATCGACGAGGGGAAGTTCTTTTGCCAAGCGGTTAGCGCCTGCAATGCAGATGCCCCGGATCGCGCTTGCATCGCAATCTGCGCGGCGCGCTCGTAAAGCACAGGGTCCTGGGCACTCTGTGCGCCCTGCAGCATCATGCCGAAAGCCAAGTCGTATATTTCACCCGATGCCGCCATTTCTCCAACCAAGATGCGATACATCAGCGCGGCATCCATGGATGAGTTCGCCACTGCGGTTGGGCTTGAGGTTTGCGGGGGCGCAGCCACACTGCTGCACGCGCTCAGGGCCAGCAGCAATGCCCCCAGCAGCCAGTGGGTCGAGAGGGAGTGAGTCGGTTTATCCATGTATCCCGCATGATAATGCTTGCCGTCCGCCCCTGCTGCTCATATGCCTGTCCAATATGCCCGAGTTACCCGAAGTTGAAGTCACCCGCCTTGGTGTCGCGCGCGCCGCCATTGGGCAGCACATTCGGGGCGCAAGACTGGGCAAGCCTTTGCGTTGGCCACTGGGCATCGAAGTCAGCGATCTTTTAGGGCGGCAAATCGTTGGGTTGCGACGCCGAGGCAAATACCTGCTCATGGACTTGGATCAGGGCATCCTCCTTTGGCATTTGGGCATGTCTGGCAGTATCCAAATCGGCGCCGCATTGGGGCCAGCTGGGCCGCACGACCATTTCGACTTGCAAGGAGATAGCGTGTCATTGCGGCTGCATGACCCTCGCCGGTTTGGCGCTGTGGTTTTTGCCGAAAGTGAGTCGTCTGTTGAAGCGGTCAAGCTTTTGCAGCATCTTGGCGTGGAGCCTTTGACAGATGCTTTCAATGCGCGGGAATTCCATGCGCGCTTGCAGCAGAAAAAGGCGCCGATCAAAGCGGTGCTGTTGGGCGGTGAGCTCGTTGTGGGTGTG
>JALQVJ010000368.1 GCA_023260355.1 Burkholderiaceae bacterium
AGCGTCCCGGCCCCGGCTGCGTGACGAATGGTGCAATTTTGTCCCTGCTGTGACAAAGGATTCGGAAATGGAGCGGCGGTTTTGGCATATTATCGAACGCGCGTTCGTTTTTATCCGAACCTGTGTTTACACCCGCATTTGTGCATTTGGAGGCCCAATGACAGCTCAATATGAAGTACGCGGCGACGTCGCCGTGATCACCCTAGACAACCCGCCCGTCAACGGATTGGGGTTGTCAACTCGCCTCGGCATCGTGGCTGGACTCGAGCAAGCCAACGCCGATGCGGCAGTCAAGTCGATCGTCCTGACGGGCGCTGGCAAGGCCTTTTCGGGCGGTGCAGACATCAAAGAATTCGGCAGCCCCAAGGCTTATCAAGATCCCAACCTCTTGTCGGTGATCGTGGCCGTTGAGAACTCCACCAAACCCGTGGTCGCGGCCATCCACAGTGTGGCGATGGGCGGTGGCTTGGAGTTGGCTCTCGGCTGTCATTACCGTGTTGCCGCGCCTGGTTGCAAAGTGGCGTTGCCCGAAGTCAAGCTCGGCTTGATCCCTGGCGCAGGCGGCACACAGCGCCTGCCCCGCGCGATTGGCGTCGAAGCCGCTTTGTCAATGATCGTGAGCGGCGAGCCGATGAACAGCGAAATGCTGGCCATGATCCCCGGCCAAAAGCTGTTCGACAAAGTGTCGATGAGCGCTGAAGCCTTGATGGACGATGCGCTCGCATTTGCCAAGAAGGTCGCTGATGTGCGCCCCATGCCGTTGGTGCGCAACCTGCCCAACAAGCACCCCAAGGGCGATGCCTACTTTCAGTTCGCGCGCAACATGGTCAAGGGCATGGCCAAAAACCTGCCTGCCCCCGCAAAGTGTGTTGACGCCATAGAGGCGGGCACCAAGATGAAGTTCGAAGACGGCATCCGCAACGAGCGCGAGATCTTCGTGAACCTGATGATGACCCCAGAGTGCCGCGCCCTGCGCCACATTTTTGTGGCCGATCGCGCGACCAGCAAGATCGCCGACGTGCCCAGCGACACACCCAAGCGCGACATCAAGAAGGTCGCTGTGATCGGCGCGGGCACCATGGGTGGCGGCATTTCCATGAACTTCTTGAATGCTGGCATTCCTGTCACCATGCTCGAAATGAAGCAGGAGGCCTTGGACCGCGGCGTTGCAACGATTCGCAAGAACTACGAGGCACGCGTCAAGAAGGGCAAACTCAAGCAAGAGAAATACGACGCCACCATGGCGCTGTTGACCACCACTTTGAACTACGACGACCTGAAAGACGCTGATTTGGTGATCGAGGCCGTGTTCGAAGAGATCGGCGTGAAAGAGACCGTGTTCAAGCAGTTGGACGCTGTGATGAAGCCCGGTGCCATCTTGGCATCGAACACATCCACACTCGACGTCAACAAGATCGCGAGTTTCACCCAGCGTCCGGAGGACGTGGTGGGCATGCACTTCTTTAGCCCTGCCAACGTGATGAAGCTGTTGGAAGTGGTGCGTGGTGAGAAGACCGCCAAAGACGTCATGGCCACGGTGATGGCGATCGGCAAAAAGATCAAGAAGACCACGGTCGTGTCAGGTGTGTGCGATGGCTTCATCGGCAACCGCATGATCGAACAGTACAGCCGCCAGGCCGGTTTCATGTTGGACGAGGGTGCCAGCCCCGAGCAGATCGATCGCGCGATCGAAAAGTTCGGTTTTGCGATGGGTCCGTTCCGCATGGGCGATTTGGCTGGCAACGACATCGGCTGGGCGATTCGCAAGCGCCGCTATGTCGAAAAGCCCGAAGTCACCTACAGCCAGTCGGCTGATCGTTTGTGTGAGTTGGGCCGCTTTGGTCAAAAGACGGGCGCGGGTTGGTACGACTATGCGCCGGGTCAGCGCAAGCCCATCCCCAGCCCAGTGGTGGCAGAGATGCTGGAAAAGCATCGCAAAGACATCGGTGTGCCCCAACGCAAAATCAGCGACGACGAGATCGTGCAGCGCTTGGTTTATGCGTTGGTCAACGAAGCGGCTCACATCCTCGAAGAAGGCATTGCCAGCAAGGCCAGCGACATCGATATGGTGTACCTGACAGGCTACGGCTTCCCATTCTGGCGGGGTGGTCCGATGCGCTACGCCGACGAAGTGGGTTTGTTCAACGTCACGCAAGCGATGAAGCGCTTTGCGCAGAACCCTGCCGATGACGGCAAGTTCTGGCAGCCCGCGCCTTTGTTGGCTCGTTTGGTCGCTGAAGGCAAAAACTTCACCGGACAGCTCTAATCCTCACCACCTATTTCTGGCGCGCACTTGAGGCGCGCCCCATTGGAGATCACACATGACTTCTGCCGTTATTGTTTCTACCGCACGCACGCCGCTGGCCAAGAGCTGGAAGGGTGCCTTCAACATGACGCACGGCGCCACCTTGGGCGGCCATGCGGTCAAACACGCCATTGCGCGCGCTGGCATTGATGCCGCTGAAGTGGATGACGTCATCATGGGGTGTGCCAACCCCGAGGGCGCCACTGGCATGAACATCGCACGCCAAATTGCGTTGGCAGCGGGTTGCCCCATCACCACCTCAGGCATGACGGTCAACCGTTTCTGCTCATCGGGTTTGCAAACCATCGCCATGGCTGCACAGCGCGTGATTGCGGGTGAGGGTGATGTATACGTGGCCGGTGGTGTGGAGAGCATCTCTTGCGTGCAGCAAGAGATGAACTTGCACATGATCAAAGACCCCAACCTTGAGGCGGCCAAGCCAGAGATTTACTGGAGCATGCTGCAAACCGCGGAGCAAGTGGCCAAGCGTTACGGCATCACGCGCGACGCCATGGACGAGTATGGTGCGGCCAGCCAACAAAAGGCATGCGCAGCGCAGGCAGCCGGTTTGTTCGACGATGAGATTGCACCGATCGAAGTCATCATGGGCGTTGCCGACCCCAAGCTGGGTTTGATGACCAAAAAGGTCACTGTCAGCCGTGATGAAGGCACCCGCGAAGGCACCACCAAAGAGGGCATCAGCGGCATCCGCTCTGCCATGCCCGGTGGCTTGGTTTCAGCCGGTAACGCCAGCCAGTTCTCAGACGGTGCGGGCGCCTGCGTCGTCATGAATGAAGAGTTGGCCAACCAACGCGGTCTCAAACCATTGGGCCGTTTCTTGGGTTTTGCAGTGGCCGGATGCGAGCCCGACGAAATGGGCATTGGCCCCGTGTTCGCCGTGCCCAAAGTCCTCAAGCGTTTGGGCCTGACTGTGGCGGATATCGATTTGTGGGAGCTGAACGAAGCCTTTGCCGTGCAGGTGCTGTATTGCCGTGACAAGCTCGGCATTCCCGCAGACAAGCTGAACGTCAACGGTGGCGCGATTGCTGTGGGCCACCCCTACGGCGTGTCTGGCCAGCGTTTGGTTGGTCACGCGCTGATCGAAGGCAAGCGCCGGGGTGCCAAGCGCGTGTGCGTCACCATGTGTATTGGCGGTGGCATGGGCGCAGCAGGCGTGTTCGAAGTGTTGTGACCGCTGCGGCGCACGCAGGCCTTGGCCTCTCGTGCGCCCCGGCAGGTCAATGCAAGGGATGGACGTGAAAGCCTCTGGGTTTCACCCATCCCTTTTTCATCAGGCGACCGCGTCGCCGAAGCAATAGGAATAGGACAGCATGAGTTTGCGCACCACGATGGATTTTTTGTTGCACGATTGGCTCAAGGTTGAGCGCCTCACCGAGCGAGAGCGTTTCACTGACCACAGTCGCGAAACATTTGATGCGGTGCTGGACACCTGCGAGCGCATTGCGCGCGAAAAATACGCGCCCTTCAATCGGTTGGTTGACACCGAAGAGCCGCGCTTCGACGGCGAAAAAGTGATCCTTCCCCAAGCCACGCACGATGCGCAGCGCGCCTACGCTGAAAGCGGCATGCTCAGCGCGGCGCAGGACTACGAGTGGGGCGGCATGCAGTTGCCCTACGTGGTGGAGGCGGCAGCCAATGCGTTTTTCGCGCACGCGTCAGTGAGCATTGGCTCGGGCATGTTGACCACAGGCAATGCCAATCTGTTGATGGCGCATGGTTCCGAGTTGCAGCGCGACGTGTTTGCACGGCGCGAGTTCAGCGGCGAGTGGTCGGGCACCATGTGCTTGTCTGAGCCCCAAGCCGGCTCTAGCCTCTCCGACATCGTGACGCGCGCCACACCCGATGGCGATGACTTTGAAGCCGATCCGCTGGGTCCTCGCTATCGTCTGCGCGGCAACAAAATGTGGATCTCAGCTGGCGAGCACGAGCTGAGCGGCAACATCGTGCATTTGGTCTTGGCGAAGATT
>JALQVJ010000354.1 GCA_023260355.1 Burkholderiaceae bacterium
AAACCCAAGGGACTTGTCTTTGAATCGTTTAAATATCAAGAAATCGTTGAATTGATGAAAAATTAAGCAAAAAAAGATCTATTAAAATCAATGTCTTAGACAGATTAAAGCGCTTGAGACGAAAAAATGTATCAGCGAAGCAGGTTCATGTCGATGCGCCAAAAATGTGCACAAGTGAGGCCGCCGAGGGCTCATTTGTGGCAAAAATTGGCGCTTCATTCCTGCTTTTCTCTTCAGCGACGCATTTGTCGTGAATATTCGTGAACCGTTTCCACCAGCGTGGCCACATTCTCAGGGGGCGTGTGTTGATTGATACCATGCCCGAGATTGAAGATGTGGGTCGCGCCGCAGCCAGTGCCCGTGTGCGGCTGACCAAAATCGTCCAAGACACGGCGTGCCTGTTTGGCAACAGAGGCGGGGTCCGCAAACAAGACCATCGGATCCAGGTTGCCTTGCAAGGCGAAGCGATCGCCGACCAAGGCCCGCGCGCGTTGCAAATTCACAGTCCAGTCGACGCCCAACACATCGCAATTGAGTGCGGTCATGTCGCCCAACCATTGCCCCCCGCCTTTGGTGAAGACGATTCGGGGAATCGTCTGTCCCTCGTGAGTGCGGGTGGTTTTCTCTAACACTTGCTTGGTGTACGCGAGGCTGAACTCTTGGAAGGCCCCGTCCGCCAGCACCCCTCCCCAGCTGTCAAAAATCATCACAGCCTGCGCACCAGCGGCAATTTGCGCGTTCAAATACGCAGCAACGGCTTCGGCGTTCACTGAGAGAATTTGGTGCATCAGGTCTGGCCGCTGGTACATCAACGACTTGACCGCGCGATAGTCGCTTGAACTCCCGCCCTCGACCATGTAGCAAGCCAGTGTCCAAGGGCTGCCGGTGAAGCCAATCAAAGGAACGCGCCCATTGAGCGCTTTGCGGATCGACGTGACAGCATCGAACACGTAGCGCAGTTTGTCCATATCTGGAACTTTGAGAAGCGCCACGCTGGCCTCATCTCTCACATGGCGTTCGAACTTTGGACCTTCACCGTTGACGAACGAGAGGCCAAGCCCCATTGCATCTGGCACCGTCAAGATATCGGAAAACAAGATCGCTGCGTCAAGACCGTACCGGTCTATCGGCTGCAAGGTCACCTCGGTCGCGAAGTCGGTGTTGGTCGCGAGTCCCATGAAGCTGCCAGCTTTGGCACGCGTGTCGCGGTATTCAGCCAGGTATCTGCCAGCTTGGCGCATGAGCCAAACGGGTGTATGGGGAGTCGATTGGCGCATGCAAGCGCGCAAGAAAGTATCGTTTTGTAGTGGTGCAAACATGCAGCAATTATCGCGGTGTTATGGCGTTCAAAATTTGATCAACTGTCAATAACTCGGTCAAGATTTCAGGTGGACGATTCGGGTGATAGACGACATAGGTCGGGACCCCCGTTCGCTGCAACTGGTTCAGCGCTGCAGAGATCTCTGGGTCTCGCTTTGTCCAGTCAGCCCTCAAACGCACCCAATTCCCTTCCTCGAACGCTTGCTCAACGCGCGCATCGGACAGTGCGCCCAACTCGTTCACTTGGCAGGTCACACACCAAGCTGCTGTGAAATCCACAAAAACGCGGCGGCCCGCCTCACGGGCCTGTTGCTCGACCTGTGCCGACCATGGACTCCAACCCGCAGCCACCACTGGGTTCGCAGGGGCAGTCGCGATAGCAGGCGTCAGTGTCCAAGCCGCACCAATGAGCACGGCGGTTCCGAGCCATCTCCACGCTGTACGCCAGGGTGTCGCCAATTGCCACGCCCAGAGCCACAAGGCGGTGCACAGGAGCAACATGAGCAACGCAGCGCTGGCGTTGATCCCGCCTTGCTGGCCGATCACCCAGATCAACCAGACCACGGTGGCGAACATGGGGAACGCCATGAACTGCTTGAAGTGCACCATCCATGCTCCCGGCCCCGGCAACCACCGACTCAGTGCAGGCATCCAAGACAAAATCAAAAAGGGGCTGGCCATCCCCAGACCCACCGCGCCGAACAGTGCAATGCCCACGCCCGTGGGTTGGGTGATCGCGTATCCCAGCGCCGCACCCATGAACGGCGCCGTGCAGGGTGATGCGACGGCCGTTGCCAACACGCCCGACCACAAAGCATCCATCGCCGGGTGCCGCAGGCGCAGACCCGCCAAACGC
>JALQVJ010000384.1 GCA_023260355.1 Burkholderiaceae bacterium
GGCTCAAGCCTGCGGTCAATCCGAGGATCAAGCCAATGTTGGCGATGTTCGATCCAAACGCATTGCCCAGTGCCAACGCCGGGCTGCCATCCAGCGCTGCCGACAGCGATACGACCAATTCGGGCGCAGAGGTGCCAAATCCCATGATCAACATGCCGATCAACAAGGGCGGCATGCGCCAATGCACCGCAAGCCCAACGGCACCTTCAACAAACCGCTCTGCGGTCCACCACAGTGCCAGTAAACCAAACGCTGTGGCCAAAATGAATGAGAGCATACAAGTCCTGTCGTGAAAAAGCCGCTGTCAGAGCAGCGGCTTTGGAGAGCACGTCAACCGGGGAGTTCGGGGGTCACCCAATCTTCAGCGCGGCGATACCAGCCTTGGCAATTTGCAAATCCTCGTTGGATTTCACACCACTGACGCCGACTGCGCCGATGCACTGGCCATCGACCATGATCGGAGCGCCACCCTCTAAAACAGCCGGCAACACGCCCACGCTCAGGAATGAAAAGCGCCCGTCGTTCACCACCTTTTCGTACGCGCCGGACTCCCGCCAGCCCATAGCAGAGGTCACTGCCTTGCCTGGGGCGATGTGTGCTGACACCGGCGGGCAACCGTCCATGCGAGTCAAGCCCAGCAAGTTGCCACCATCATCGACAACCGCAATGGTGACGGCCCAATTGTTGCTCTGCGCTTCTTGCAACGCAGCTTGGATCACCGTGTTCACATCGGCGGCTTGCAATACGGCTTTGGTCTTCATGAAACTGTCCTTGGTTTAAAAAATAAAGCGGTATTTTAGGGTGTAGCGAGCAACGCTCTTTGGCTCTAAAACACGGGCGACTTGCAGGGGTTTACACCACAGATACAAACCCCGTCTACACTGCAGACTCTGTTCGTTGAAATTGAAAGGAATTCCATATGAACACACGAGTTTCCTCCAGTCCGTTTGGTCGCGCGTTAGACGGCGCAGAACGGAACAAAGTGCTGCGCAACACCTACGCGCTTCTCGCCGTCAGCATGATCCCTACCGTGCTCGGCGCTTGGGTCGGGGTTAGCACCGGCATTACTGCGGCCATGGGCGGCGGCTTGTCACTGATTTTGTTCTTTGCCGCTGCGTTTGGCTTTATTTATGCCATCGAGAAGACCAAGCACTCCGCCACTGGCGTGTGGGTTTTGTTGGCCTTCACATTCTTCATGGGCTTGATGATGTCTCGCCTCATCGCATTTGTGCTGGGCTTCTCCAATGGCGCGTCGCTGATCATGACCGCATTCGGCGGAACGGCGGGCGTGTTCTTCGCCATGGCATCTCTCGCATCCGTCATCAAACGCGATCTCTCGGGTCTGCAAAAGTTTTTGTTTGTCGGCGTGATCGTTTTGCTGGTTGGCATGGTCATCAACATGTTTGTTGGCAGCTCTGTGGGCATGATGGTCCTGTCCATGATTGCCATCGCCATCTTCAGCGCCTTCATGTTGGTTGATATCAAGCGCGTGATCGACGGCGGCGAAACCAACTACATTTCTGCAACCTTGGCGATTTACTTGGACATCGTGAACGTGTTCCAGAACCTGCTGATGTTGCTGGGCATTTTCGGCGGTGAACGCGACTGAGATCGCTCACGGCTCATCAATGAAAAACCGCGCCAAGGCGCGGTTTTTTCATTCCCCTATTTCAACCCTAGGCACCAGCCCAATCAAACACGGCCATGCTTTCAACGTGTGCCGTATGCGGAAACATATTCACGGCACCGGCAGACTGGCAGACATACCCAGCCTGGTGCACCAATAAGCCAGCATCCCGCGCGAGCGTCGCTGGATTGCAGCTGACATAAACGATGCGCCGAGGTGGCGTCCAATCGCCCCGCAGTTCGGGGTTTTGGTGCAACTCTGCCAAAGCTTTGGCCAGTGCGAACGCCCCTTCCCTTGGCGGATCAACCAGCCACTTGTCGGCCTGCCCATAAGCGACCACGTCCGCGCCGGTCATTTCGAACAAATTTCTTGCAGCGAACTCGGTCGGTGCCACGCCCGCCTGGGCCTTTGAAAACGACTGCCAGTTTTGTTTGGCGCGCTCCACGAGCACCTCACTGCCCTCAATGCCCAAGACCGACGATGCCTGCGTCGCTAGAGGCAAGGTGAAGTTGCCCAGCCCACAAAACCAGTCAATCACTCTTTCATCGCGAGCCACTTCGAGCGAGCGCAAAGCGCGACTCACCAGCACTTGGTTGATGTGCGGATTCACCTGCGTGAAATCGGTTGGCTTGAAAGGCATGTGCACCCCGAACTCGGGCAGGTCGTAGGCCAACTCACTCGTCGCATGTGGATCAAGCAAGTGCACTGTGTCTGGACCCTTGGGCTGAAGCCACCACTCGATTTTTGTGTCGAGGCATGCGCTTTGTACACGTGCAAAGTCGCGCAGCGCTTGCAAATCACGCTCACTCAAGGGCGACAAATGGCGCAGAACCAGGGCGGTGACCCGGTCACCCACAGCCATCTCGATTTGCGGACATTGCTCACGCGCGTCCATACCCATCAACAAGGCCCGCAGAGGTTGCAACATGGCGTTCATGTGCTTGGGCAGAACGGGGCATTGCTGCATGTCAGCGACGTAGCGGCTTTTGCGTTCATGAAAGCCGATCAACACGTCATTTTTCTTGGCCACGTACCGCACGGAGAGCCGCGCACGGTGGCGGTAGTGCCATGTCGGCCCCTCGATCGCTCTCAACATGCGATCAGGCTTGACCTTGCCCAAATGCCACAAGTTATCCTCCAGCACGCGCTGTTTGATCGCGACCTGAGCGGCCGCATGCACGTGCTGCATTTTGCAACCGCCACAAGCGCCTGCATGCAGCCCAAAATGAGGGCACCCGGGCTCTGCTCGCAAGGTGGATCGGTTGTGCAGCGCGGTGGTTTGTCCTTTTTCCCAGTTGTTTTTGCGCCTTTGAATCTGCACGCTTGTCCACTCACCGGGCAACGCACCGTCGATAAAGACCACCTTGCCATCGTCCCTGTGTGCGACGCCTTGGGCCTCCATATCCAAGCCCTGCACCCAGAGAGCGTCTGAGGGCACGCTGCTCGGTCGCTTCGGCGCGAGGATTGGGCTCTCGTTGATTTCGTCTGGTTCTTGCATAGCGTGGCGGTAAGTAAAAAGCCGCTGCATGAGAGACACAGCGGCTATCAGGAAACGGGGCCGATTACCGGCTCGGCAGATATGTCATCGGGTTCACAGGTTTGCCCAATTGGCGCACCTCAAAGTGAAGCTTCACCACGTCAGACTCAGAATTGCCCATTTCAGCGATGCGCTGCCCTTGCTTGATGACCTGATCCTCTTTGACCAAAAGGGCTTGGTTGTGCGCATAGGCAGTCAGGAAGGTATCGTCATGCTTGATGATGACCAAATTGCCATAACCCCGCAAACCTGACCCCGCATACACCACTCGACCGTCCGCGGCAGCCAGCACAGGCGCCCCAAGCTGACCACCGATCCCAATCCCTTTGTTGTTGTTGCCATCAAACTCCGCCACAACGGGCCCCTCTGCAGGCCAAACCAACTGGAGTGGCAGCGCAGCAGCAGTTGCACGCGGCTTTTCAGCTGGTGCGGGTGCGGGCTCAGCAGCCGCTTCTTTGGCAGGCGCAGGCTCGGCGCTGCCACTGGAGATCGGTTTCACAACCACGCCGCTGCTTTCCGGCTGCGGCGCCGCCTTGGCTTGCGCTGGGCCATTCAAGGCCAACATTTGCCCAACCTCGATTTTGTTGGGATCACTCAGATTATTCCAGCGCGCCAAGTCTTTCCAATCGACGCTGTACAAGCGCGAAATCGCGACCAACGACTCCCCGGCTTGAACGCGGTGGAAACCGGCTGGGGTGGGCTGGTTGCCCAAATTGACATCGCGTGACACCACAGGCGCCGGACCGCGCAGGTTGGTCGAAGAGCAAGCGGCCAACACAGCAGCCAACACCATTGCCGAAAACAATCTCAGGTAACGATTTTTCATCGCGCTATTGTGCATTGCTTGACTGTCCTTTGATGAAGAATGCGCTGGGGTTGCCGAACGTCAGCCTCTTTTGGAGCCTGCTCAGCCTTGTACGAGGCCTGATTTTAAAGGGACGAATAAAACGGCTTCTAACTCTGTGCGATGAAACCCATGCTCGGTGCGGTCGATCACCAGCAATGTTTGCCCGCCCCGCGCGTTGGCACAGGGGGCGATCAATCTGCCTCCCACAGCCAGCTGATCCAACCACGCTTGTGGCACCTGTTCGCCTCCCGCCGCCGCCACAATAGCTTGGAAGGGGGCGCTCGGACCATGTCCCCGCATGCCGTCTCCAAACACCGTTTGAACGTTGCCAATATTGGCCTGCGCCAAGTGAGCCCGCGCCGCCTTGTACAAGCCTTCGACCCGCTCGACCGTGACCACATGGCGCGAGACTTGCGCAAGGACGGCTGCTTGGTATCCACAGCCGGTGCCGATTTCAAGCACTTTGCCCACACGGCCATGCGCATCGAAAGGCAACAACGACAGCATGCGTGCAACCACACTGGGCTTGGAAATGGTTTGCCCCCATCCAATGGGCAGGCTAGTGTCGGCATAGGCTTGATTCACCAAAGCCGTTTCAACGAAGACATGCCTAGGGAC
>JALQVJ010000433.1 GCA_023260355.1 Burkholderiaceae bacterium
GCGCATCGCCACGGGTGAGTTCAAGGGGATCGGCGTCACCGCCGGCGGACTGCCGATTGAGGCCAGAACCCGGCTCCTGCCCACTGCCCCACGAGTCACCTCAAGGCGTTTCACCGAGAACAAACTCACCGCCGCACAACACCATGCACCATGGCGCAGACGTCCTCTCCGTGGCGTCGCTTCAAAAGAGCGGCGTGCTACCCATGGTCGCGCGGTGCCACCGTCGTGCGCAGCGGAGGACCGCCTGCCTCGTATGCACCCAAGCCTCCGGCGCCCGTTGGTGACGCATGTCGATGAACACGCACCCCATCGGGGTATTTGACAGCGGGATCGGCGGCCTCAGCGTGCTGCAGGCCTTGCAAAGGCTCATGCCACATGAGCGCTTTGTCTATTTGGCAGACAGCGCCCACGCGCCCTATGGCGAAAAGTCAGATGCCGAGGTGCAAGCGCGTGCTATCGCCGTCACAGACCATTTGATCCACGCCCATCGCATCAAAGCATTGGTCGTCGCCTGCAACACGGCCACTGCGGCAGCCATTCAGGCATTGCGCTCTCGGCACCCCAACATGGTGATCGTCGGCTTGGAGCCAGCGATCAAGCCCGCCGTCCAAACCACAAAGACGGGACGCATTGGCGTGATGGCCACCCGAGGAACCACGCAAAGCCAAAAATTCAAAGCGCTGCTCGCCACCTTGGAGAACCAAGCTGAGTATGTTGTCTGTCCCTGCGATGGCTTGGCTTTGGCGATTGAGCAAAGCACGCGCAGCGCGCACATGGATACCGCGCCTGCGCGCATCACCGAGTTGATCGATACCTACACTGCGCGCTTGGGCCCTTGGGGCGTTGATGTCAGCTCCGGCGTGGAGCAAAGCAAAGGCATCAAAGACCCTGAGCTGATGCACGCCTTTTGCGAATAGCGGCGACTAGCTCAGCTGGCTCTGCCAAGTCCATTGGCTGGTAAGGAATTAAACGTTCTGACATAGCTACCTTTTATTAATGCTGATTACTGAGCAGTTTCTTTAATGTTGTTTTCAATGACAAACTTGCCCCAGATACCAATCTGCTTGCCAATGAAATCTTGAGCC
>JALQVJ010000434.1 GCA_023260355.1 Burkholderiaceae bacterium
AGCTCACTTGAACTTCAGGCGCCAAAGTCCCTTGCAACAACGCAGGTATGCCCTGTGCAGACGCAATCACTGCTGCGCCCATGGCCAACCAAGCCCACCATGGCAGTGCGAGCCACAGTGCAGCTCGCACCAACAACAGCATCACAGCCACGGCATGCAATACGCCAAAGTAGATCCATGAAGCGCCAAAGCTGAGGTAGCTGCTGACACTGACCAACAAAGCGCAACCGGCGATTTGTGACCACCTCTTCCAAAACCCCAGCGGGCTTTGGCCGCCTCGGACGGCAAGCACTTGTGACAAGCCTGCCGTCCAAATGAACAGCGTCACGATAAGCGTGCGTTGCGTGGTCCACCACGGGTCGCCCAGCATGTCGAAGCTTTGGAACCCAAGCCAATCCAAATCAAAGCAAAAGTGAAATGCAACCATCCACACCACTGCCAGCCCGCGAAGCTGATCTACCCACAGTGTGCGTGGGACCGGCTGCATTGCCAGGGTCATCCTCGAGCTGCGCCGATCAACAGTTGGGCCAATGCCTCAGGGGCATTGACCATGGGATCGTGGCCAATGTCCATCGCGTGGTAGCGCCACGAAGGATCCGCTTTGACCCGCGCCCGGCTGACATCCAACAAAGCCAGCTGCGGGTTCGTGCAGTCTATGTACGTTCGTGGCAT
The DNA here is from genome assembly GCA_023260355.1 of Burkholderiaceae bacterium. Classification (GTDB taxonomy): domain Bacteria; phylum Pseudomonadota; class Gammaproteobacteria; order Burkholderiales; family Burkholderiaceae_C; genus RS62. The sequence continues at coordinate 673 of JALQVJ010000434.1, forward strand.
GGCGTGCAAGGCGCCATCGTCCACGGTAACTTTGGACTGAAACACCCCAAAAGGTTGAGGCGTTTGCCTGCGATTCACCCAATCGCGATCTGCACCATCAAGGCCAAAGACGTTGGCATCAGGCGGCGGCAAGAACACGCCACCACCGGTGGTCATGCCCTGCTGCACGCGTTGGTCGGCCAACTCAGGCACCATCAAGTCATACCAGCTCTCACCATTTCGAGGGGTGTGTGCGTCCAAGTAAACGAGCTGCTCGACCAATCCAGCGCGACCCTGGCGTTGCAAGGCGCCCATCACCCCAGTGATCACCATACCGCCGTAACTGTGACCCACCAGCACAATGCGAGTCAATTCCTCTGCATCGATCACGCCCAGCACATCTTGAACGTGGGTTTGGAGATTGATCTGTGCGCTGAGCAAATGGCGCCGCTCGCCGACGCCTGTCAGCGTCACCGCGTGGCTTTCAAATCCAGCCGAATGCAAAAAGGGGCGCACGCGGCGCCAGCACCACGCCCCATGCCAAGAGCCGTGCACCAACAAGAAAACGCGAGAGGTTGAAGAGTTCATGTCGCGATGCTAAATCACATCGCAAGTGCCGTGTGTCACCGTGCCCTCTGATCCACGCGCGCTGACGTCAAGCCACCCAAGCACGGGCGTTGTGCCACAAGCGCATCCATGGACTGGCCTGTCTGGGATCACCAGGCGTCCAGCTCATTTGAACATTGCGAAACACGCGCTCTGGGTGCGGCATCATCGCCGTGAACCGCCCGTCTGCCGTCGTGACAGCCGTCAATCCACCGGGACTGCCATTGGGGTTAAAGGGATACACCTCGGTGGCGGTACCGTGGTGATCCACAAAACGCATGCTGCCTTGCACCCGCGCGGCGTCGCCACGCACGGCAAAGTTGGCGAAACCCTCACCGTGAGCGACCGCAATCGGCAGCCGGCTTCCTGCCATGCCACGCAGGAAAATGCTGGGACTATCCAACACCTCAACCTGCGCGAAGCGGGCCTCAAAACGCTGACTTTGGTTGGTGGTGAATCGCGGCCAATGTTCGGCCCCGGGGATCAGGTCAGCAAGTTCAGCGAACATTTGGCAACCATTGCAAACGCCTAAACCAAAGGTCTCACTGCGGGCAAAAAACGCCTCAAACTGCTGGCGCAGAGCCGGGTTGAAGGTGATTGAGCGCGCCCAGCCTACCCCTGCACCCAAGGTGTCACCGTAGCTGAAACCACCGCAGGCGACCACGCCTCGGAAATCGCTCAACTGGGTGCGCTGTGCCATCAAGTCGCTCATGTGCACATCCACCGCCTCGAAGCCAGCGGCATCAAACGCAAAAGCCATCTCAACGTGTGAGTTCACGCCCTGCTCTCGCAGCACGGCGACGCGCGGTCGCGCTTGGCCAATGGCGGCTGGCGCCTTGGCCTCACTGGGATCGAACGTCAACGCCACATGCAAACCGGGGTCGGACATCAAGCCACCTTGCGCATGCTCGCTATCGGCGCAGGCCGGGTTATCGCGGCGTTGCGCGATTTTCCAGCTCACGCTGTCCCATACCTGGTAGAGGTCCTCGATCTTGGCTCGGAACTGGCACTGCGTGTCGCGCCAAACTTGCAACTCGCCCTTGCCCATCTCAATCGCTGATGACTCAGGCCGCGTGCTGCCAATGACGTGGGTGCATGCACCCAAGCCGCACTCCCGCAGCGTCTTGATCGTGGCGTCGCGATCCGCGCGGCGCACCTGAATCACCACGCCCAACTCTTCGTTGAACAGCGCCTTGAGCGTCTGTTCTGCGCGGCGCGCACTCACCTGGCTTGCCCAGTTCTTGGCGTCGCCAAAGTCCATGCGGCTGTCACTGATGCCATCGCCCTCAGTCACCAACATATCGACGTTCAGCGCCACACCAACGCGCCCGGCGAACGCCATCTCAGCCACACAGGCCAACAGGCCACCATCGCTCTTGTCATGGTAGGCCAGCAACTTGTCCTGTGCTCGCAGCTGATTGATCGCGTCAACCAGCGCAACCAAGTCCTCGGGATGATCAAGATCCGGAACCGCCGAGTCCGTTTGCTCCAGCACCTGCGCCAGCACACTGCCGCCCATGCGCTGCTGTCCACGCCCCAAATCCACCAAGATCAAACTGGTATCAGCCTCGTCGCGATTCAACTGGGGGGTCAAGGTGCCGCGCACGTCATCCAGCGAAACAAACGCGGTCACGATCAGGCTCACCGGCGAGACCACCTTGCGGGTTTGTCCTGCGGTGTCCTGCCATTGTGTGCGCATCGACAGGCTGTCTTTGCCCACTGGGATGGAGACGCCCAACTGCGGGCACAGCTCCAAACCCACCGCCTTCACCGTCTCATAGAGCGCGGCGTCCTCGCCAGCCTCACCGCACGCAGCCATCCAATTGGCTGACAGCTTGACGCGACTCAAGTCCATCGGTGCGGCCAACAAGTTGGTGATGGCCTCCGCCACCGCCATGCGTCCGGATGCAGGTGCATCCATCGCCGCCAAGGGTGTGCGCTCGCCCATGGCCATGGCCTCACCCGCCAAACCGACGTGATCCGCCAGCGTCACCGCGCAATCGGCGACGGGAACCTGCCAAGGGCCCACCATCTGGTCGCGGTGCGTGAGCCCCCCCACCGTGCGGTCGCCAATCGTGATCAGGAATCGTTTGGACGCAACCGTGGGGTGTCCCAAGACCGCAATGGCGGACGGCTCGAGCTCGACACCGTCGAGTTGAATCGGCGCGAACGCGCGCGCCACGGTTGCCACATCACGCGTCATGCGCGGTGGCTTGCCCAGCAACACATCCATGGGCATGTCGACGGGTTGGTCGCTTGGGCTGGCCAGTGCATCCGTCACCACCAAGTCGCGGGCTTCGGTGGCCACGCCAACGACGGCAAAGGGACAGCGCTCGCGCCGGCAAAAAGCCTCAAACAGCGGCAACGATTCAGGCGCAATGGCCAAGACGTAGCGCTCCTGGCTTTCGTTGGACCAAATCTCTTTGGGCGCCAAGCCTGACTCTTCAAGCGGTACCGCGCGCAAATCAAACCGGGCACCCACGCCCGCGTCATTGGCGAGCTCAGGGAATGCATTCGACAGCCCACCAGCGCCGCCACCAATTGCTGTAATTGTGTCAAAAGATGAATTTGAGCCATTAGTGCCTCTTGCATCTCCAGTTGTTCCAGCCCCGCCAGCACCAACTGTAACGGTGTAACTTTTGACAGAAGCACAAGCTACAACAGCTAAGGAACAAGCGTTGACAGCTCTGCAAGAGTCAATCGCAAATTCGGCTACAAGACTAGGCTTGCCTGATATTGCAGAAAGAGCGTCAAATAACGGTAAATATGAGTTGGATTCAGCGCAAGCCTTCTGTTTACTCTCGGAACACCGTCCAAGTCAAGCCTTTTGGCAAGGTTGGCAATGTCTGCAAGTGAAGATGGGCTATCCGTACCCG
>JALQVJ010000187.1 GCA_023260355.1 Burkholderiaceae bacterium
CCTGCGCCGGCGACATAGAGCAGCTCGGTTAACGAAGGGGCGAGGCTAATAATTCGCTTAGCAGGCTGCGTCAGCCGATCGATCACCTCAACCTCAAGGTTGCGAAATGCATCCTCGCCATGTTCATCGAAATACTCTCGAATGGAACACCCAATCGCAGCCTCGATTTCTTGATCGCTGTCGACGTGCGGCAAGCCCAAGCGTTTCGCAAGCAAGCGCGCAACGGTCGATTTTCCTGACCCTGGCATACCAACCAAAGCGATCACAAAATGGTCCTGTTCTTCAATGATTTTCAATGACACGAGGAGTGATGAACACCACTATTTCGGTCTTATCGGTGCGTTTAGACGTCGATTTGAACACATTTCCGACCACGGGAAGCTCGCCCAAAACTGGCACTCGGGTCACCTCTTCTCGCTCATATTCCTCCAAGATGCCACCAATCACTAGGGTGCCTCCATCCTCGACCAAAACCTGGGTTTGAACCTGCTTTGTATTGATCGCAATGCCCGAGGCCGTCGTTTCGCCTCGGCTGTCTTTGTGCACCACCAAATTCAGCATCACAAAACCGTTGGGCGCGATGCGCGGCGTCACCTCGAGTTTGAGACTCGCCTTGCGAAACTCAACCGACACTTGCCCGCTGCTATTGGTGGTTTGGTAGGGATATTCAGTGCCCTGCTGAATCAGGGCTTTGACCCGGTCGGTCGTGACCACGTGGGGGCTGGAGATCAGCTTGCCCCTGCCATCGGCCTCTAATGCTGAGATCTCCAAATTCAAAAATCGACCCACACCTGCACCGAAAAGCGACACCGCAAAGCTGGCAGCGGGATAGCCGTTCACGCCCGCCGCAGGCAGGCTCACAAATGGCAAGGCCGCACCCACGCCCTCTGCAGAAACCGCTTCATATGAGGGGCCGACACCGGCGTGGTCCCCCCACATCAACGGCGATGTCCGACCACTCCCCAGACGCACGCCCAGTTGCCTGCTGAAGTTTTGATCGGCTTCAACAATTTTTGCTTCAATCACAACTTGTCGCAGCGGCACATCAAGCGCGGCAACCCACTGTGCCATCAACCCGATCCGACTCGCAGTGTCCGAGACAAACAATTGGTTGCTTCGGGCGTCGGCCCACATGCTGGGCGCTTCAATCAAGCGAGCGGAGGCGTCTGAGTCAGCCGAGTTGGTGGCGTTTGGCGCATTGCGCTTGGCGTCGCTGCTGACCGCTTGCAGCTGCCGGAGCACTTCTGGCGCCTCGGCATGGTTCAGTTTGAACACCCTTGCCTCAATGGGTGCTGCCACCGCGGATTTCACCGTGTCCTGGTGGACCGCTTTGGCGTCGCCCGCCCCAGCCACTGGGCGCGCGTTCGCGGGCACCACCCAATACACACCGTCGGTCTGGTGGATTTCTACCTTTGCCGCCCGAGCGATCGCTTGGAGCGCATGCGGCCAAGGGACGCCCCGCAGTTGCAAGCTCACTTTGCCGCTCACCTGCGCTGGCACCACAACACTCAATCCGGCCAAGTCAGCAACCGTCTGCACGGCTACCCTCACGGACACATCCTCGAGTTCCAATGTGACGGGCTGCCCCCACGCGATGGCTGGTGGGTAGAGATCCGGCGCTTGCGCCCAAGC
>JALQVJ010000232.1 GCA_023260355.1 Burkholderiaceae bacterium
AAACTGCGGCTCAAGGGGTCACGGTCAACGCGATTTGCCCAGGCTTTGTGCAAACGGATATGGTTGAAGCACTCAAAACTGAGGTCGCCAAGAGCGCTGGCCTCAGCGCGGATCAGATGATGCAGATGGCACTGAGTCGCGTGCCAATGGGGCGCTTCATGGATGTGGCCGACATCACGGGTCTGGCGGTGTATTTGGGCGCGCCAGAGTCAGCAGGGATGACGGGCCAATCGATTTCAATCGATGGCGGCATGGTCGTGGTTTGAGCGCTGGGCCTTGCGGCGTCAAGCCCTGCGTGTCAACAGGCTGTGGGCCAGTTCACGCATGGCCAGCGTGTGTGGGCTGTCTTCGAAGTCTTGGATAGCATCCAGCGCGCGCTGGGCTTCAGCTGCTGCCACGGCGCGCGATTTCGCGAGACCATCGCCTGATTTGATGATGGTGATCAGCTCTGGCAACGAGGCCAAATCACCTGATGTGATGGCATAAATCAAGCGCTCGCGATCCGCGCTGTTGGCTGCTTGCAGGGCACAAATGACGGGCAGGGTTGTTTTGCCCTCACGGAGGTCGTCACCCAAATTTTTGCCGAGTTCCTCGGCATCGCCTTCGTAGTCAAGGATGTCGTCGATGATTTGAAAGGCTGTGCCGATCGCCTGGCCATAGGTGGCCAATTGCGTTTCAATCAGTGCGGGCGCGCCTTCCAGTTGAGCCGCCAAGCGGCAGCTGGCTTCGAACAACTTCGCCGTCTTGGAGCGGATCACCCGCAGGTAGTCCGCTTCGGTGATTTCCGCATTGCGCATGTGCATCAACTGCAGCACTTCGCCCTCAGCAATCACGTTGGTGGCATCGGCCAAGGTGCGCATGATCGCCATGTTGTTGGCATCAACCATCATTTGAAAAGCGCGCGAGTAGAGGAAATCGCCGACCAAGACACTGGCCGCATTTCCAAAAATCTCGTTGGCAGTCTGTTTGCCACGCCGCAAGGTCGATTCGTCGACCACATCGTCGTGAAGGAGCGTGGCGGTATGGATGAATTCAACCACCGCTGCCATGGCAAACCGATCTGGGTGCTGGCTGCCGATGGCGCCGCTGGCCAGCAGCAAGAGCACGGGGCGCAAACGCTTGCCACCGCTGTGAATGATGTAACGCGCCACTTGTCCAACCAAAGGGACTTCACTGGTCAAGCGCGACTCAATCACCTGATCCACGCGCCGCATGTCGGCGGCGATCAGGGTCTGCAAGTCAACAGGCGAGATCGTTGTGGCGTTCAAAATACTCGGGGTTTTGATGAATGACCCGCGAATTATAGGCACCCCCAAGTGGTCACCGGTGTCGCCGGCAAGGGCTGTGCCCTGAAGGGCACGGGCCATCGAGAGGTCTTGCACACGCAGCAGGTGCCCCCAGCGTTGATGTTGGGGCGATGGAGTCGCTCTAATGTGAGTGTGCGCTTACGTATGATTTCGACCCGCGCGTCTCGGTCGTTCAAACGGGGCAGGCGGCGCGAGCTTTGCATCGCTACCACAGATTGAT